>CAYQCZ010000642.1:0-2363 GCA_964415955.1 uncultured Verrucomicrobiota bacterium
CGCCCAGCCGGAAATCGCTGTGCAGGCAGCGGATCACGCCCTGAAACAACTCCTGATACGGTTCCCATGCCGTGGCCCAGATCATGGTCTCATCCGCGCTGAAACAGCCGATCAGCCCGTTGCTGGGAACCAGCGGATTGAGCGGGCGGGGGTTCACATCCGTCCGGGGAACATGGGACGGACACCAGACCTGGCCGGGCGTGTAGCGCGCCGTCGTCGCCCATTCACGGGTGGGCATGCGCTCGGGCTTGCCGTCCAGGAAGATGAAACATTTGGGAAGGTAGTCATTCAGGTCGCCGCCGCGTGCCGCAAACCCCGTGAACGGCCCCAGACGTGGACAGGGCTGTGCCCAGTGGGCTTCAGAAGCCTTGTCCGTGGGGTTGGTGGCCGTCAGCCGGAAGTCCACTTCATCGTCCCCGGCAGTGATGGTGTGTTCCACGACCACGCCATCTGTCAGGACATCCCGCAACTTGAGCACCTTGCGGTCCTCGCTCATGGAGACCACACGGCTTTCGTGACGGATCACCGTGTGTTTGACCCAGTCCGCATCCGTGGACCCCGCCCGGCAAAACGCCTCCAGATAGTTGATCACAATGGGACCCCCGGGGATGTGCGGGCCATGGATGACGAGGTAATTGTTCGTGCGCTCCAGTGTCAGCGTGGGCGCGGTTTGTGCACATGAGGCGGTGCTGGCAGATGCTGCCAGCCATGCCATCGCGGCTGATGCAACGAGGCGTGGAATGGAAGGTGAACGGGTCATGTGACCATTAAGGGAACGCTTGAGAATTCATTCAACCACGAATGCGCATGGCACGACGGGTGCCCAAACCGGGTGAACCGCCACGGCGCGAAGACCACGAGAGGGCTTCTGCCGGCTCATGCGTGGCTGGGCACGGGCCCCATCAAGGAATATTTGATAGTTTCCCAGAGGATTTCAGCGGGCAAGCATGTGTGTGCGTTGGTGCTTCCAGCCCCAGAGGGGCTTTTGAAGGCACCCGGTGGGAAGCCTCGACCATCGGGGAGAGATCGCCCCCACCGGCTGCCATCATCTGCGCTTTCAGCGCAAAGAAACACACTGCCTTTCTGCCCGCTGACAATGTCAGGGAACCTCTTTGAAAGTTTCCCGTTTGCCCGGCATGGTCGAAGCGTTACCTTGGGCCCATGCACAATCGACATGCAGTGGCGGCACGATGGAACGGCGGGTTCGACGAGGGCGCCATCCAGTCCTGGGCTGAAGCCCTGAGAAGGCAGCTCCCCTCCAGCCGGGTTTCCCTCGGGCTGCTGTTCACCACACCCGTCATGTTCCCGCATGCGTCCGAGTTGCTGGAGGTGCTGCGCGTGCATGCCCACATTCCACTCCTCATGGGTTGTTCCAGCACCAGCCTGATCTGCAATGCCGAGGAGGCCGAGGATGCCGGGGGCTTTGTGCTCGCGCTGTTCGACCTTCCGGACGCCGACCTGCGCGCAGTGACCGTGGAGGCCAGCCAGGTGGAAAACGCCGTGACGGCGGCCGACTGGCATGTCGAGACCGATGTCATGCCGCACCAGACCAACGGCTGGCTGGTGTTTCTGGATCCCTTCACATTCGGCCCGGCGTCGGAGGCATGGCTCCATCAATGGAACGCCGCCTATCCCGGCACTCCGGTGCTTGGCGGCATGGCCAGCGGGGATTTTTCCGCGCGCACCACCCAGGTGTATCTCAACGGCGAAGTCTTTGAAGAAGGCGGCGTGGCGTTGTCCGTGGGGGGGGATGTCGAGCTTTGCAGCGTGATCGCCCAGGGATGCACACCCATCGGCGAGCCCTGGGCCATCACCCGTGTCGAACAGCACATCATCCACCAGATCGCCAACCGCAATGCCTACGATGTGCTGGTGGAAACCTTCAACGCCCTGCCGGTTGCCGAACAGCGCAGGATGCAGGGCAACCTTTTCGTGGGTCTGGTCACCAACGAATACACCGATGAGTTTCACCGGGGGGACTTCCTCATCCGCAACCTGCTGGGCGTGGACCAGAACGCCGGGTGCATCGCCGTCGGCGCCTTTCCGCGCACCGGGCAGACCATCCAGTTCCAGAAACGCGACGGACAAGCGGCGTCCGAGGATCTTGACGACATGCTGGCCAAGGCCTCCGTCCGGCTTCAGGGACGCATCATCTACGGCGCATCGTTGCATTGCTGCAACGGACGCGGGCAAAGGCTCTTCGGCACGCCAAGCCATGATGCGTCCAAAATCCAGAAGGCGCTGGGGCCGTTTCCCATGGCGGGCTTCTTCTGCAATGGCGAGATCGGTCCGGTGGGCCAGACCAACTTCCTCCACGGCTACACGGCGTCCCTGGCGCTGTTCGTCAAAAAGCTCCAGCAGGA
>CAYQCZ010000643.1:0-2353 GCA_964415955.1 uncultured Verrucomicrobiota bacterium
GGTTCACCGCCGAGCGCGTTCCGGGCTTCCTTGACGCAAACGCCAACGGACTGGACGACCACTGGGAGAGCCGTCATGGCGCAAGTGCTGCGATCCCTGCCGCCGATCCCGACGGGGACGGACGCTCGAACCGGACTGAATATCTGCATGGCACCGATCCGTTGATTGCGGATGCGCGTCCTGCGGGGCTGCAAGCGGTTCCCCAGGGAAGCGGAGTGACGCGGTTGACCTTCAACACCCACGAGGGCCGCCTGTATCGTGTCATGTATTCCGATGACCTCATGCTGTGGAAGCCGGCCACCCCGTGGCTGCTCGGGGCACGAGTGCCGCATAGTTTTGTCGATGATGGCACTTCGCCAACCACGCCGGCACCTGCGACAGGACGCTTTTATCGCCTCGACGTAAGCACCCCGTAACCACCGATACGCCATGAATTCATTCAAACCTCCCGCCATCAAACGCAAAGACTTTGCAATTGCTCCGGTGGTGCTTCTTTCAATCGTGTGGTTCATGTTTTCTTCGGCGGCTTTCCTCACAAGAGCCGCCGAACCGCTCCGGCTCTGTGTCTCCACACCGGATCTGGCGAGCATTGCGAAGGAGGTGGGTGGCAATTGGGTGTCCATCTTTTGTTTCAGCACCGGGCCGCAGGATCCGCATGAGATCGAAATACGTCCGGGCTTCGCGAAGGAACTGGAGGCTGCGCATCTCTATCTGCAGGCGGGCCTGGGATTGGAGAATGCGTGGCTCAAGGATCTCATGCGGCCTGTCAAAAACAGCGCCATCAAGCCGGGTGGAGCCGGGAATGTGAATGCCGGTTTTGATGTGCGCGCGCTGGCCTGGTGCTGGCGCGCGTTGAGACAGCGAATGTTTGAGTGACTGCAAGACTCCACCGTCCCCGCAAATGAAGACAACGACATGAAATTCGGCACCTTGAACCGTCTGGATGCTCTCGGCTCGGTCCTGTCGGGCCCGTGCGCCATCCATTGCCTTTGCATGCCCGTGCTTGTTGGCGTGCTGCCTTCGCTGGGGTTGACGCTGTTTGTGGATCGTGGTGCCGAGCGGGTGGCGTGTGCCGTGATGCTGGTGATCGCCGCTGCCTGTGTTTGGAACGGCTGCCGAGTCCACCGCCGGTGGAGCCTGCTTGCCCTGCTGGGCGTGGGCACGGCCCTGGTGGCCTTCGCCCAGTCCATTGCGCCGCCCGATTGTTGCGTGGCAGAACGCGGGAGCTGGACGGAAGCCGCCGTGATGTTCACCGGCGGCGCGATGGTCGCCTCCAGTCACTGGCTGAACCTGAGATTTCGCCGTTGCGCCTGCTGCGCCCCCACCGCATGAAACTCATCGATTCCACCATGGCGATGCTTGCGGGCTGCTGTCTTTTGCTGGGCGGCGCGCTGGCTCTGGCTGGACCGCTCCTGCATGCGTGGCCGCAGGGTGAACCTGGTCCGTCCGGGAATGGAGGGGGGGCGGCATGGCGGGAGTGGCTCTCCGAATGGGCCTTTCATCAAGCCGACCAGTATTTTCTTCGGGGCACGGGTGAGGGATGGCTGGTGCGCGTGGTGAGACCGGCTCCGGCAGGTGAGGCGACCGGAGGCGGTCATTCACATGGTGAAGCCAGGGACTGGTTGGAGGCGTTTGGCAGGCATTTCCACGCGCACGAACACACGCACATGGGTGATGCAGATGATGCCAGGCGGCTTGGCCGGCAATCACGGGAGATTCTGCCCTGGCTGCAGCTGGCGGTGGAGTTGAATCCACAGCATCTGGAGTCATGGCTGCTCGGGGCGCATTTGCTGAGGCGGAGCCTGAACCGTCACATCGAGGCGGAGGCGTTCCTGCTGGAGGCGCTGCGTCACAATCCCAACCGCCATGACATCCTTCTCCCGCTTGGGCAGATTCTTGAGGAACATCACGGAGATGCGGATGGGGCACGGCGGGCCTGGCATGGAGCCCTGCGGGATTTGCATCACAGACCAGGCGCCGAGGAGGACCCGGGCGCATGGCGTCTGGTGGTGGGGAGTCTGGCGCGTCTCGAGGAGAGGGAGGGTTGTTTTGAAGCCGCCATGCACCACCTTCAAGAGCTCAGGCTGAGGAGTCCCAACCCTGCGGCGGTGGACCGATGGATCGCCGAAGTGCGCCAGAAAATGGGTGCCAATGGCGGTCCGGAGCCGGAGTGCCCGGCGGAGACTTTCAAACCAAACTAAAAAACCTTTGTTGCAGACATTTCAAAACCACAACCCCCTACAGCACAAACCCATGATCCAACACATCAAACGTATCCTGCAATTGTCGGCGTGACTGGGCGGCCTTGCGATGGCTGTCCAGGGCGGTGAACGAGTCACATGGTCCACGGGCC
>CAYQCZ010000644.1:0-2353 GCA_964415955.1 uncultured Verrucomicrobiota bacterium
CAAAGTTACCGCCTCTTTCGGAGGCCAATCCATCCACATCGAATCCGGCAAAATCGCCAAGCAGGCGGACGGAGCCGTGATTGTCCAACTCGGCGAAACAGTCATCATTACTGCCGCCGTCGCCGCCCCCAAGGCCAAGGAAGGTCAGGATTTCTTCCCCCTTACCGTGGACTACCGCGAGAAGGCCGCTGCTGCCGGCAAATTCCCCGGTGGCTACTTCAAGCGCGAAGGCCGCCCCACCGAAAAGGAAATCCTCACCATGCGCCTCACGGACCGCCCCATCCGTCCGCTGTTCCCCAAGGGATGGTTCAATGAGGTGCAGGTCCAGACAATCCTCCTCAGTGCGGACGGCGAAAACGATCCGGACATCCTGAGCATCAACGGCGCAAGCGCCGCCCTGATGGTCAGTGACATCCCCTGGGCCGGCCCCATCGGTGCCGTGCGTGTGGGGCGCATTGGCGGCGAATTCATCGCCAACCCCACCCATGCCCAGATGGCCGAGAGCGATCTCGATCTCGTTTACGTCGGCAACGACAAGGATGTGGTCATGATCGAAGGTGCGGCGAAGGAGATTCCGGAAGCCGAATTCAACGACGCCCTTCGTTTCGCGCATGAGAGCGTCCAGCCCATCATTGCGGCACAGAAGGAACTGGCCTCCAAGGTTGGCAAGCCCAAGCGCCAGATCACGCTCAACATTGTTTCCGACGAGATTCTCAGTGAGGCCAAGCGCCTGGCCGGCGACCGGATTGTTCCCGCATTGTTGACCCCCGGCAAGCTGGCCCGTGAAGGAGCCTGCAAGGCAATTCAGGATGAAGTCGGCGCCAAGCTGGTCGAGAAGTTCGGGGCCGAAAAGGTCACGTCCTTCACCATCGCCCAAGCCTTCTACTACATTCAAAAGGAGGGCGTTCGCAGCCTGATCTTGAAGGAAGGCAAGCGGTTGGACGGCCGCAGCACCACCGCCATCCGCGCCATTTCCAGCGAGGTTGGCATTCTGCCACGCGCCCACGGGTCGGCGTTGTTCCAGCGAGGCGAAACGCAGGCCATCACGCTCGTAACCCTCGGCACCACCGAGGATTCGCAGGAGATGGACAGCTACACCGGCGGGGAAAACCAGAAGCAGTT
Organism: uncultured Verrucomicrobiota bacterium; assembly: GCA_964415955.1. Classification (GTDB taxonomy): domain Bacteria; phylum Verrucomicrobiota; class Verrucomicrobiia; order Limisphaerales; family CAYQCZ01; genus CAYQCZ01. The sequence goes on from CAYQCZ010000644.1 coordinate 1,123, forward strand.
CATCCTGCACTACAACTTCCCGAACTTCTCGGTGGGTGAAACCGGGCGCATCTCCGGCCCCGGACGCCGCGAAATCGGCCACGGTGCCCTCGCCGAACGCAGCATCGAACCCGTCGTGCCGCTCAAGGAATTCCCCTACGCCATCCGCGTGACCAGCGAGATCATGGAGTCCAACGGCTCCACCTCCATGGCCAGCGTCTGCGGCGGCACACTGGCGCTCATGGACGCGGGCGTCCCGCTCATCCGTCCCGTGGCGGGCATCAGCATCGGCCTTTGCTCGGAGGACGACGGCAAGGGCAACATCACCGATTACAAGCTCCTCACGGACATCATCGGCTGGGAGGACGCGTTCTGTGACATGGACTGCAAGTTCGCGGGCACGGACAAGGGCATCACCGGATTCCAGCTTGACCTCAAGCTGAAGGGGCTGCCGCTCAAAATCCTTGCCGAAGCCCTTGAAGCTGCGCGCGTGGCACGCCTGTCCATCCTGGCTGACATGGCCAAGACCATCGCCGAGCCCCGCAAGGAGATGAGCAAGTATGCCCCGCGCATCGAGACCCTGAAGATCAACCCCGAGAAGATCGGCGCGCTCATCGGCCCCGGCGGCAAGAACATCAAACGCATCGTCGATGAGTCCGGTTGCGAGATCAACATCGAGGATGACGGCACGGTGAACATCTACTCCACCTCGGGCGATGGCCTGAAGATCGCCATCGAAGCCATCAGCGGCATCACCGCCGAAGCCGAGATCGGCAGGATCTACAAGGGCCGCGTTGTGACCATCAAGGAGTTCGGATGTTTTGTCGAATTCCTGCCCGGCAAGGACGGCCTCTGCCACATCAGCGAACTGGCCAACTTCCGCGTCAAGAAGGTCGAGGACGTCGTCAAGATGGGCGATGAAATCTGGGTCAAATGCCTCGGCATCGATGAGAAGGGCCGTGTGAAACTCTCACGCAGGGCCGCCATGGAAGATCGCGACAAGGAAATGGCCGCCGAAGAGCAGCCCGCCTGATCCGGCGCACGAATAATCACAAGATGAGGCAGGTGGCGGACCACCTGCCTCATTTGTTTTTCAGAAAGCCACGCCACATGTTGGTTTCTGATTGATTTGAGCACATTTCAAGCATAGTTTATATCCTCTTTCATCGCACTGAGTCATCATGTAAGCAGACTGGATTTGGCGGCGCAAATTTTTTTCTGTAAATTCGTTGAGCCTCAAACTGAGGGCTGG
>CAYQCZ010000645.1:0-2341 GCA_964415955.1 uncultured Verrucomicrobiota bacterium
AGCACCACCTCACCAAACGAATCCCGCTCCGCCGCCGGTTCACCGGGGGCAAGCGAAGGCTTGGCCCGCCGTAGCCCAGCGAAGGCGGCCCCGTGCCCGACCGCATAGCCCAGCCCTGTCGGCCGTAGCCTTGGCGTAGGCTGATCCCCGACCTGTCGCGCCGAAGTCAAACGAAGGCGGACCTGACGCGCCGTAGCCGGGCGAAGGTGGAACCATTCGAGGCCGGCGTCTTCGACGATGGATTCGTTGAGGCTCATGCACGGTTAGTTGGCGGGGACCAAAGCAAGGAACTCTTGTGAGAACCGTTCGGCCTCAGTGCATTTGGCTCGTATCTGAGGCCACGCATTCCTGACGCCTTCTTCGTTGGCTCGATACTCGTCGATGAGTTTCTGGCTCCCCTTGATGAGTCCATACTTGCGCAGTTGCACGTCGAGCCCCCAGCGGCACTCGATGTTCTCTTTCACCGCTTGCTCGTTCTCAGGGAACAAACCAACCAGCACCCAGGTTTCGATATTCTTGGAAGGCGTGCAAAGGACAGCATGGGGCGGCACCGCAGTTTCGTTCAACCATCCCAGCATCACTGCCCGCAGTGCATCCGTCGTGGCGCTCGGCGGCGGACAAGGCTGCTCGCATGGCAAGTCGTTATTCGGGGCGTCCTTGATTTCGTAATCCGCATAGCTTCTCCGGGCGATGTCCGCATCCACCTGGATGACGACCAAAGCATCTTCAGAGGCGAAGAGCGGATTGCCACTCGCCGGGCCGCCGGTTTGCTCCACCGTTTGCCGACACCAGAAATAAACGCCGCCCCAGCCGCTTGCGCTTTTGGTGCGCAGACTCTCATCGAGTTCTGGTCTGAGCGGAACCGGCTCGAAATCCGCCCCACCGAGCAGCGCCCGAACAGCGCCCGAACGGCGGCTCGGAGCACGACATAATCCGTCGGACCTTCCGCGACGAACGAGACCCGAAGAGGATTAGACATTCGGCATTCCTCCAAGATGGCCCATGACCCATAGACGCGAAAGCGTCCAACCCTTCTCGGCCATCGCGAGGAGCTTCTCATTTACCTCCACGCGGCGAATCACCGAACGACCAGCATCGGTTCGCGCGACGGTGAAGAGCCGCACGCGCTCATCTTGCAGCGGCAGACCGTCGAGCACTTGAGGACTGTGTGCCGTGAGCAATATCTGCCTCGGCTCCGATGCGCTGAGAATCCAAGCGCACAGATGCTTGAACAAAGCCTGCGCCAGACGGGGATTCAGTCCGTGGTCCGCGTTATCCACAGCGCAGAATTGCGGGCTGCCTTCATGCGCCGCGAGCTCCGCCAGAAACAGAACATAGAGTGCGCCTTCACTGGCATCGTAACCGGAGAGCACATTGCGCCCCTCCCGCATGTAACGGTCCACAAAACGAATGACTCGCGGCGTCGCGCCTGCGGCTGCGGAGAGCGGCACCTTGTCCGCCGACTCGCAGCGGAAATCCTTCGCCCAATCAATCAAGTCGAGAGCTTCTTCGCAAACCTTCGCGGCGTGTTTGTTCTTCTGCGCCCGCGCCAGCAGCTCACCCACCGCCTCCGGCAGTCGTCCGCCGTGGATGCCCACCGGTTGCCGGGGCTGTGGCTCGGGAGCCGTGCCGCGCAGAACCGGAGTCGTGGGCGAAAACACGACAAAGTTCCGCAGTTGATTCAGCAGATTTAGTCCGGGGCTGCCCGGCTTCATCTCAATGGCCCTCGCGTAGGCCAGTCCCACCTCGGTGTTCGGATTGTCCGCCATCGCGGGCGAACGGCTCGCCAGATTCTTCGTGCCCTGCATCCAGGACTCCGTCTTGTAACGCCAGGGTTTCGCGTCGTTCATCGGATTATGCAGCGCCACCTCATAACTGGAGTTGTCGTTCTGCGCCCCGAAGAAAATGTGCGGCGGCAGACGCTCGGTGAAGGCGGACTTGTAAAGCTGCGGCAGGCCGGGCCGCACACCACGTTGCAACAGCACTTGGTCATTCACCTTGCCGTCCGCTGCGGCGGAGAGCACGCCCACCGCTTCCAGCAGGTTGCTCTTGCCGCTGCCGTTCGCGCCGACAAAGACGTTCACGAGGCCGAGTTCGATCTCGACCTTCTCCAGCGTCTTGAAGGACTCCACTGTGAGTTTGGTTATCATAGGTTGATTATAGATTTCTTTGGGCGAACACCCAAGCGCATTTCAGGTTGTCAGTGTTTCTGCCACTCTCAACTCCCCACACAGCAGCTTCGGCAGCAGAGTGGCGAGGGTTGGAAATGTAAATGGAATGGCCGGATTCAGCCGCCGGATGGCCTCGCGCAAGCGCCCCACCAGCACCACCTCGCCAAACG
>CAYQCZ010000646.1:0-2341 GCA_964415955.1 uncultured Verrucomicrobiota bacterium
CGCTTGAGATAGGCGCGCAGGGAAAGTTTGCCGTTGCCGAAGATGACAAACTCCGTGCCATCGCTGACCTCCTCCAGCACCGTGCGGTCCTCGCGCAGTTGCAGCCGGCCCTGATCGACGTAGTTGAACTGGGTGAGCTGGCCCACTTTGATCGTCCCTTCGGTGGGCTGAAGCTGCCCGATGATGATCTTGAGCAATGTGGTTTTGCCGAGCCCGTTGCGACCGGCCACACCGATGCGCTGGCCGTTCTCAAAGGTGAAGCTGAAGCCGCTGAACAGTGACCGTCCACCCAGTTCCATGCCGAGATTGGTCAATTCGACGACACGATTGCCCAGTTGCGGAGGCGGGGGGATCACCAATTCCACATCCTCCTCGACGACATGCCCTTCCTTGGCGGCCTCCTCGTAGTAACGCTCGAAACGGTTCTTCTGCTTGCTCCGTTGCGCGCGCGGTCCCTGTCGCACCCAGGCGAGTTCCTTTTTGAGAAACATCTGCCGCTTGTGTTCCACAGTGGCGTCGGCGGTCTGGCGTTCAGCCCGGGCCAGCAGGTAATCCGTGTAGTTGCCCTCGTGGCTGAAGAAGCGTCCATCAGACAGCTCCACCATGCGCGTGACCACGCGATCGAGAAAATAGCGGTCGTGTGTGACTACAAGGAACGCGCCGCCGAAGTTTTCCAGAAACTGGGCGAGCCATTCGATGGACTCCGGATCCAGATGATTCGTGGGTTCATCCAGGATGAGCAACTCCGGGCGGGCCACGATGGCACGGCAGAGGGCGACACGGCGCTTTTCTCCGCCTGAAAGCGTGTTGATGTTTCGCGCTCCATCCGGGCAGCCGAGATGGGACATGGCCGTTTCGATGCGGTTGTCGAGCGTCCAGCCGTCCAGCATGGCGATGCGATGCTCGATTTCCTCGTGCTGGCTGGACTCGGCGGGGAGTGACTCGAACCGGGCGATCAAATCCAGCACATGCTGCGCTCCATCGCGGATGTTTTCATAAACGCTGCGCTGCGGATCGAGTGTGAAATCCTGCGGCAGGTAGCTCACCACCAGATCGCGCCGCCGGGTGACCTCGCCGCCATCAGGCGACTGTGTGCCTGCAAGGAGCCGCAGGAAGGTGGTCTTGCCGCTGCCGTTGCGGCCCACCAGTCCAAGGCGTTCGCCCTCGTGAATGCTGAGTGTGGCACGGTCCAGCACGACCTGCTCGTTGTAACGAACGACAAGTTCGGTGCCGGTGATCAGGGTGGACATCGCAAGGATCTAGATTCTGGCCGCTTGAGCCGGCAGATTCGACAACGCCACGCCCTTGTTGGTTTCCATGAAGTATCCGGCGGACCATTCGTTGGAGAACAGCACGACCGGCTGGTTGCCCATGTCCAGGGCAAGGCGCGCACCGGTCGGCAGTGCCAGCGCGTCCAGCTCATCGTCCTTCATGTCTTGAGGCAGCCAGCGGACCACCGTCCATGGGGCGGATTCCAGCCTGGATTCCGCGCCGTATTCGCTCTCCAGACGATATTGCACCACCTCGAACTGGAGCGGTCCGACGGCGGCGAGCAGCGGCACGCGCATGGCGGAATGGCGCAGGTGCAGAGCCTGGATCACACCTTCCTGAAGCAACTGGTCCAGTCCCTGGCGGAACTGTTTGAACTTCGCCGTGTTCGGGTTGTGCAGATAGGCGAAGGACTCCGGCGTGAACCGCGGTATCTCGTGGTAGTTGATCGTTGGATCGGTCGTCAATGTGTCGCCGATGCCGAAGCCATCGTGCCCCACCAGACCGATCACATCGCCCGGAAACGCCTCGTCCACCGTCTCGCGGTCGTTGCCGAAAATCTTGTGCGAACTGGACAGCCGCACTTTCTTGCCCGTGCGCGAATGGTGCACGGTCATGTCGCGCTCGAACTTGCCGGAGCACACGCGGATGAACGCGATGCGGTCGCGGTGTTTCGGGTCCATGTTCGCCTGAATCTTGAAGATGAATCCGCTGAAGGCCGGATGTTCAGGTGAGATTTCCACGCCCGCCATGACCCGCGGCTTGGGTGCGGGTGAATGCGCGAGAAAACCATCCAGCAGCAGTTGCACGCCGAAGTTGTTCACACCGCTGCCGAAGAACACCGGCGTGCGCGTGCCGGCCAGCACGGCCTCCAGATCGAATTCGTGTCCGGCCATCTCCAGCATCTCCAGCTCCTCCAGCGTGCGAGCATGGGTCTCGGCGTCCAGACGCCCGCAGATGAGCGGATCGTCCATGCCGCCGACCTGCACGGGGGCGCGGTATTGTCCGCCCACGGTGCGTTCAAAGAGGTGCATCTGTTTCGTCTGCCGGTAATAGACGCCGCGGAATTCCA
>CAYQCZ010000647.1:0-2339 GCA_964415955.1 uncultured Verrucomicrobiota bacterium
GAATCCGCTCGCTTCGCGGTCCTCTCACTTCGCGGCCCGCGCGAAGAATGTCATGTTCCTGTTCATGTCCGGCGGTCCTTCGCACGTGGATTTGTTTGATCCAAAGCCTGATCTCGTGAGGCTTGCCGGCCAGCCGATCCCTGAGTCTTTCGGTTCATTCAAGACACGTCGAGCTGTGGCGAAGAACAAGCTTCTCCCGCCGCTCCGTCCTTTCCGAAAACACGGTCAGTCCGGCATCGAAGTCTCCGACTGGCTGCCGCACATCGCCGGTTGCGTGGATGACATCTGTGTGTTGCGCGGCTGCTATGGCGACAGTGTTACGCATCCCGAGTCGGTGTATCTGATGAACACCGGTTCCATCCTCATGGGACGGCCAAGTCTGGGTGCCTGGGCCACCTACGGGCTGGGCACGGAGAATCAGAATATGCCCGCCTTTGTGGTCATGCCCGATCCTGCCGGCTGGGTGAAGGGCGGCGCGCCCGCATGGGGGAACGGCTACATGCCCGCCGTTTATCAGGGCACCATCCTGCGGGGCGGCGAATCTCCCATCCTCCACCTCAACACACCCGGCGGCATCAGCGCGGAGCAGCAACAGGCCACAGTCGGATTGATCAACAGGCTCAACCGTGACGACCTCCGGCAAGGTGAGGAGGATTCATCGCTGGCTGCACGGATCGCCGCCTACGAACTCGCCTTTCGCATGCAGGCCCACGCACCTGATGTGGTGGACATCCGTGGTGAAAGTGATGCGACGCGGAGACTTTACGGCATCGACGACAAGATCACCGCAGACTTTGGCATGCGTTGCCTGATGGCACGGCGCATGGTTGAGCGAGGCGTGCGGTTTGTTCAGCTCTACTGCGGCGACACCAATGGCTGGGATGGTCACTCGAAGATGGATGAAAATCATTCCAAGCTGTGTGCTGCCAGTGACCTGCCTGTGGCGGGCCTGTTGAAGGATTTGAAGTCGCGCGGCCTGCTCGACAGCACGCTGGTCATCTGGGGCGGCGAATTCGGACGCATGCCCATGAGCGAAGGTTCCGATGGACGCGACCACAATCCGCATGGATTTTGCATGTGGATGGCCGGTGGCGGCGTGAAAGGCGGACAGGTGATTGGCGCTACGGACGAAGTGGGGTTGCGTGCCGCCGTGGACAGAACCCACGTTCACGACCTGCATGCGACGATCCTGCACCTGCTCGGCCTCGACCATACCCGCCTTACCTACCTCCACCACGGTCGGGAGGACCGTCTTACGGATGTGTATGGGGATGTGGTGTGGAAGGTGATGGGGTAAGGGGCTGATCTGCTTCCCAGTTTTAGCGGTTCATTTGTTCAGCAATATCGGGTAACAAAAGGAAATGGTTCCCCTTCACAAGCTCTGGCAGACCAGGCTTTGATGCACAATCGAAGAAATGATACCTGACATGGTCGACTGTCTTCAGGCCCGTGACGAATTCAGATATTTTGAAACTACAGCCCTTGGCTACACTGATACCAGCTACAGCCCAATCAGCACCACCCTTGGTCCCAATTGAGACTATCGGTGTGCCCGCTTGCGGGTGATGAACGCTAACTCCTACAGATTCTGAAGTGACCTTTGTGATTGAAAGGTCAGTGATCATCCACGCGGCCAGTCTTGGGGTCTTGCAGTAATGCCCGACAATGAATGAATGCTCCGTAGCCATTAAATGTGCAGGGCCGAAGCGCATGTCCAAGTGTTCGATAACAAGTTTTCCGGGTGGACATGCGCGCAATGTAAGCACCCGTAGTCCGCTGGCAGCATGAACCGTGATTCTCTGTCCCTGAACATTGACATCCCATGAGTCCGTAGATGCAACCCATTGGTTCCCGTCTATGGTCAAGGCTTCCGCACCATTTTCATCGGTGAATCTCGCGTAAATGGCCCCGTCCGCGCCGCCTTTCCCCGGGCAGAGCCGGAATACCGGTTCTCCATAAACGCTGAAAACGAAATCTGGTGCTGGCCCGTCAAAGAGTGTTCCCAACAGCAACAATGCCTCACCTGTGTGGAAGTCAAAGAAGTCCTGTGGAGGACGAATATTCGACGCCTCTTGGATCACAGCGTATGCCTTCTTAATTGCTTCTTTGGAAAGAATGCCACGGGTAACTTTGTCATGACATGAACCGCAAAGTGAGCACATCCGCTCAGGATCATGAACTTGCGCGTCGTTAAACTCCGGGTCGATATGTTCGTAATGCGCGATGGCCGCACGACACAAAACACACCCGAAGCGGGAGCGCCTTCTGACTTCGCGCTTCACATCGGCGGCGCAAATTTTTTTCTGTAAATTCGTTGAGCCTCAAACTGAGGGCTGGGT
>CAYQCZ010000648.1:0-2331 GCA_964415955.1 uncultured Verrucomicrobiota bacterium
CATCGCCGGTCTTGAAGAGGTCCTGCTTCTCGATGAACGGGGAGGCGGCCCGGGTGCAGGATGCATATGGCCACAACCACGCTGCCAGCAGGCAGACTGCAACGAGTTTTCGGGCGTCGCGGGCGGATGTCATTCCACCATCCTGTTCTTCATCTCCCGCACCCATGGGAAAAGGAATTTCCAGATGACCACAATGCCGATGATGAAAATGATGGCCTGTCCGGCCATCATGCCCAGCTTCATCTGGCGGTCATCCTCTGATGATTCCGTGCTGCCGACCTCCTCCGCGCCATCGTCGGTGCCGTCCCCGGTCGGGCCATGACGGGAGCGCTTTTCCTCCTGCATCAATTGCTCCACGCGCAGGTTGATGTAGGTGGCCTTGGTCTTGTTTTCATCACCCTGACTTTTGGCGATGGCCTTGGTCCAGAGTGCGTCGTTGATGCGGTTGGAGCGCAGTTCCTCCGCCACGATTTGAAAGTATTTTTCGTCGTTCATGAAGGGCTTGGCGAAGATTAACAGCGGACAAGGCAGCGGCAAGAGGCGCTTTTCATGGACGACTCAGGTCAGTTTCAGCAGGGCTGCGGACCATTCAGCCTCGTTGAAGCCGGCCAATGCCACGCCGGGCCCGATCAGAAACGGGCGTTTGACCAGGTTTCCACGACCGGCAAGAAGGGACAGTGCTGCTTCGCTGGAAATGGAAGGCAGGCGTTCACCCAGTTTGAGTTCACGATAATCCCCGCCGGAGGTGTTGAACAGGCGTCGCAAATGACCATCGCATGCGGCCAGCATGATCTTCAATTCGGCCATGGATGGCGGGGGCTGGCGGATGGGCACCGCCTGGAAGCTGATGTTGTGGGCCTGGAGAAAGTGAACGGCCCTGCGGCAGGTTCCGCACTTGTCGTAGAGATAAACCCGGATCATGCCCTGAAGCCTTCAGAATCGCAGCGTGGCCGGTGTGCAGGTGCCGTGCAGGAGGGATCGCAATTGATAGTCGAACGCCGACTCCAGGATGGTTCTCACAAATTGTTCCATGGCCGGACGACCGGTCGCATCCCCTGCAATCCGCACGGACAAAACCCGATGCTGCTCAAGAAACGTCAGGAGTTCCGCCACGGGGTCGGCCTCCGGCCTGCCTTCGCGGACGAGCATGTAGGGGCGTCGCTGACGTTGTGCCTGCTCGACCACGGGGAAGAGGGATTCGTCGGTGGCGCCGGCGTCGGCAAACACCACGATGGCATCGAACTGTCCCGGGCCGGCAGCGCTCGGGATGGTTGAAATCACGGAGCCTTTCGCGTCGCATTCTGAAGCGGGGATCCCGTGGCGGGCGGCAAAGGCCAGGGCCTCGCGCCCGGCCGCCTCGGCAGGATTGGCAAGCATGCGCTCGACCATGCACCGCCGGCCCAGGAAATGGATCAACGGCTCCAGTGCTTGATCCTGCATGACACGGCTCACCAGCCGGTGTTTGTCACCGGCGTCGAGGGCCTTGAACAACCAGCCCTGGGCCTGCTCCAGCCGGCCCATCTCGGCGCACAACTGGGAGAGCTTGTAGGCAAGTTCCGGCCTGCCGGGAAAACGCTCTGCCAGTGGTGTGAGCAGGTCCATTGCCTGGGTGAACTGGCGCAGTTCACAAAGGCTGGCCGCCTGGGCCTCCCAGGGTGCGGGATCATCCGGCTGTGCCGCCGCCCAGGCCTTGGCGGTTTCGAGCGCGGCATGCCAGCGGCGTTCGGCGAAGTAAATCTGATGTTTCAGCCGGAGCACCTGCGGATGGTTGCGTGCATCCGCGGACAGCCGCTCCAGTTTGCTTCCGGCGTCCAGCGTGCTGCCCGATTCAAGCCGCTCCGTTGCCCAATCGAGCACGATTTGGTCTCCTGCGGTCAGAGGGGCGTGCATGATGAGCCTTGGTGCAGGGCTTGTTGGCGGCGGGGCCGCCAGTGCTCCGGCATCGTCCTCCCTCATGATGAGTATCAACTGATAACCGATCATGAAGAATGCGATGGTGCCTGCCGCGAAAAGCAGCAGGTAGAGATAGCGGGTGGAGAGTTGGAAGCCGATTTGAAGCGTCAACAGTCCGAGGATCACAAGACCCGCCAGTCCAAGTGTGGAAAGCGTGGTTCTCTGAACGGTTCCGGGCATTGGGTGCATCGTAATAATGCACCCGTATTTTTTCCAGCAATAATCAACGCCGGCAAATCACTGTCCGCACCCGCCAGCGACGCGTTGATCGCCTCGCACGTGGCACCCCGGAAACCCAATGCCTGCCGCAACTGCGCGGACATGCCCTGACTGCCCGGCCATGAGCGCGAAGCCATGGACCGTGTCAGAGCCTGTCTG
>CAYQCZ010000649.1:0-2322 GCA_964415955.1 uncultured Verrucomicrobiota bacterium
GCGGACCACTCCAGGACGTCCTGCGAGGACAAGCTCACGACGACAACGCCGCGGGACGTGAACTTGATGCCGTTGCCGATCAGGTTGACGAGGATCTGCCTGAGGCGTCCGGGATCACCCCGGAGCAGGTTCGGAACCGTTGGAGCGATGGACACCGCCAGCTCCAGCCCCTTGCGGGCCGCCTGATCGGCCATCAGTTCCGCCGAGGACTCGACGACCTCGCACAGATCGAAATCGAGATGCTCGAATTCCAGTTTGCCCGCCTCGATCTTCGAGAAATCGAGGATGTCGTTGATGATGACCAGAAGCGCCTCCGCGCTGGAGCGGATGGTTTCGGCATGATCACGCTGTTCGGGCTCGAGTGTGCCCTCAAGCAGGAGCTGGGTCATGCCCAGGACGCCATTGAGCGGGGTGCGGATTTCATGGCTCATGTTGGCGAGGAACTCGGATTTGAGCCGGACAGATTCCAGCGCGGCGTCCCGGGCCTGTGCCAGCGCGCTCTCGACACGCACCCGGTCCGTGATGTCCAGAAGCATGGTCAGCACGCAGGGCGAACGGTCCACCTCCACACACTCCGCGGTGGCCAGCACGTCGCGAATTCGACCATCGGGCAGCTTCACCCTGCGCTCCAAACCATGCACCGACTTCCTTTCGCGGATGAGTTTGGCCATGGTCTCGCGATCCATGGAGTCCGCCCACATGCCAAGCTCCACCGAGGATCGGCCAATGGCCTCCTCGCGTGTCACGCCGAGCAGCTTCAGGAAGGCCTTGTTCACGTCCACAAAAACACCGTCCTCGAGCCTGCTGATGGCAATGGGCAGGGGGTTGGCGTGAAACGCCGTGCTGAACAGGTTTTCCGAACGTATCAGCGCCCTTTCCACGGAGCGGCGTCTGGAAATGTCCCTGTTGATGACCAGCATGGACCTGAGCTGTCCATTGTCATCATGCTTTGCAGTGCATCGAATCTCCACTTCGACCTGCCTGCCGTTTCTTGCGGTGTGGACGGCCTGCGAATCCCATGTCCCGGATGCTCCGGTGCTGGCAAGCATTTCTGCGAGCGTTGAGAAGCCCGTCCCCTGGAAGACATCGTCCACATGCCTGTTCAACGCCTCGTCCGCGCCCAGGCCATAGAGCGATGCGGCTCCCCGGTTCCAGAAGTGCACCCTGCCTTCAGCATCCAGGGCGAAAATCGCGTCCACGGCCATGTCAAGCAGGGCGGCCTGTTCGCCCAGCCTGGCAACAGCCTCCTCCAGTGCCATGTTGGCTTCCATGATGCGCGCCTTCTGGAGGCGTGACTCGAGGATGACCATCAACTGGCGTCCGAGGGCCTGGAGTGTGGCCAGTTGATCCGGACTGATCTCCCGGGGGGTTCTGTCGATGACGCAGATCGAGCCCAGGGCATTCCCGTCGGCGGTCAGGAGCGGGACACCGGCGTAAAAACGGATGCCGGGATCATCTGTGACGAGCGGATTGGCGGCAAACCGCTCGTCCACCGTGGCGTCGGACACAACCAGCGGTTCCGTCCGCAGGATGGTGTGTGCGCAAAAGGCCTGGTCCCGTCTCACCTGTGGCACATCCCAGCCGACCCGCGCCTTGAACCACTGCCGCTCGGCGTCCACCAGGCTGATCAGGGCGATGGGCGTCTGGCAGAGGCGTGTGGCCAGCAGCACGATGTCCTCGTATTCCTGTTCCGGAAGCGTGTCGAGAATGCCGTATTGCCGCAGTGCGGACAGCCGGCCCTGTTCATTGGGATGCGTGGGAAACGCCATGGGAACGGAGGTTTGGAAGGAATGGTTCTCAGCCGCCGGCGGCTTCGGGCCCGGCGGAGCACGGCGGACACCGGCTCAGGTCATCCTCGGTGACATCGGCCTCGTCCAGATACTGCTGAAGCCGGGCTTCGTATTCGGAATCCCTCCGGATTTGCCCGCATTTGCCGCAGACGGGCAGGAGGCGGCGCAACGCCGTGATTTCACGGCGTGCGGACAGCGTCCGGCCGGCCACCATCAGCCGGATGATCAAGTCCTGCTGTTCAAAGGGTTTGGCCATGGCGTCGTCCACACCGGCCTCGATGGCGGAGCGGCAGTGTGTTTTGAGCGTGTAAACGCCGCTGACAATCAGGATGTAGGTGCCGCTCCCCTGCGCGCGGATGCGGCGGCACAATTCCAGTCCATCAGGCCATGGCATGTCCCAGTCCGTGATGACGATGTCCGGGCTGGATTCCTGATACTTCTGCCAGGCCTGCTCGCCGTCGCGGGCCTGGATCACCTCGTGGTCCAGGCCGGCGAGCATGTCCCTCAGCAGCTTGCGGCTGACATCGTTGTC
>CAYQCZ010000650.1:0-2315 GCA_964415955.1 uncultured Verrucomicrobiota bacterium
TGACCTCGCGGTATTCGCGGCTGATGTCGCGCGGGTCAATGGTCAGGTAGGGCACGTCCCAAAAATGGTTGGGAGTTGAGGGCTGATGGCTGAGGGTTTTCTGCTCCCACTCGGCAAGCCCCTTCTTGATGGCGTCCTGATGCGAGCCGCTGAAGGCGGTGAAGACCAGTTCGCCCGCGTAAGGATGTCGCGCCGGAACGGTCATGCCCGTGCAGCGTTCGTAAACCTCGCGGATGGCGTTCAAGTCCGAGAAATCCAGCTTCGGATCGATGCCGTGCATGTAGAGATTCATCGCCACGGTGATGACGTCCAGGTTGCCCGTGCGTTCGCCGTTGCCGAACAACGTGCCCTCGACGCGGTCCGCGCCGGCCAGCAGGCCCAGTTCCGTCGCAGCCGTGCCGGTGTTGCGGTCGTTGTGCGTGTGCAGGGAGACAATCAGCGACTCGCGGTTTCGGATGTTCGTGCAAATCCATTCGATCTGGTCGGCATACACGTTGGGCATGGCGACCTCCACGGTGTCCGGCAGGTTGAGGATCATCTTGTTCTCCGGCGTGGGCTGCCAGACATCCATGACGGCTTCGGACACTTCCCTGGCATACTCGACTTCCGTGGCGGAAAAGCTTTCGGGCGAATATTGCAGCATCACCTCTGTGCCTTCCAGGCGGTGCAGGCGTTCCTTGATCCATTTCGCACCTTGGACGGCAATGGCCTTGATCTCGTCCTTGGACTTGCCGAAGACCACACGACGCTGGGCCGGTGAAGTGGAGTTGTAGAGATGGATGATGGCGCGCTTCGCCCCGACCAGGGATTCGAACGTGCGCTCGATCAGGTCTTCGCGGGCCTGCACCAGGACCTGCAATGTCACGTCATCCGGCACATGGCCCTTTTCAATGAGCAGCCTGTTGAAGCGGAATTCGGTGTTGGAGGCGGATGGAAAGCCGACCTCGATTTCCTTGAAGCCGCACTTCACCAGCGCCTGAAACAGTTCCAGCTTTTGCGCCACGTTCATGGGCACGGCGAGCGCCTGGTTGCCATCGCGCAGATCGACGCTGCACCAGATGGGGGCGTGCGTGAGGGTGCGCCCGGGCCATTGGCGGTTGGGCAGGGGCACCTGCGGGAACGGGCGGTATTTGGTCGCTGGGTTCTTTAACATGTCGCTTTCGTGTTGGGATTCTTTGCCCCATGCGGACGCGCACGCAACGGGGAAAAGAAAACCCCGCTGCGGTTTCATCCGGCAGCGGGGCTCTGAAATCCAGTGGTGCGAATCAGAAGCCTGCCGCCGGGCTGCAAAGAAGCAGTCCGTCGAGTGCAAGCAGCAGAGTCAAATTCCGATTCACAGGGAAACACATACCGCCCGCTGCACTGCGGGTCAAAGTCATTTTCCAGCACATGGCGGTGCGTGTGCTTCTGGCATAGGCGGCGGTGCATTGCATTCATGGCCAGCCGCGCGGCCTGTTCTAAGCTGTCCCCGTCATCCGGCACGTTTTGGAATTGGCCCCGTCCACCTTTCCTTTACCATGCCGGCAACCCAGAGAACCATGATCATGAGACTGAGAACCTTCCGATGGCTGGCATTGCTTGCCGGCCTGATGGCCAATGTCAACCATGCCGCCGAACCCCTGCGTGTATTCATCCGCGCCGGAGAAGCCAATCGCGGCCAGGAAATCCACGCACACCCGCGCTTTCTGGGTGAATGGACGAAGCTGCTGACTGACCGTGGCATGAAGGTGGAAGGCGGCATGAACCTGCCCACGGCCGATCAACTGGCGCGCACGGACGTGCTGGTGATGTATGCGCAGGACGGGGGTGGCTTTCCCGCCGATCAGCGCGCCGGCCTGGACGCCTTTCTGAAGAGGGGCGGCGGCATTGTGGTGTTTCACACGGCATCCGTGCCCACCAAGTCCATTCCCGATGGCTCCGAACACTGGAAGTCCGTCATTGGCGGCTCATGGGTGCATGGCAAGACCAGGTGGCTCGAGGGTCCGATGCATTTCTACTACGTGGACCGCACGCATCCGATCACCCAGGGCGTGGCGAACTTCGACGTGGATGACGAGATTTATTACGAGATGGACATCGACCCCTCGGTCCAGGTGCTTGCGGCCGCCTACACGCCGAATCTTTCCGGTGCGCGCAAGAACGATCCGCGCGGCCAGCCACAGGGCAACAAGATCACCGTGTATGACATCGCACCGCAGATGTGGACCTACGAGAAAACCCTCAGCGGCGGCAAACCCTATCGCGCTTTCGTGAGCATTCCCGGACACAAGATGGCGACCTTCAACCTGCCGCATTTCCGCGCGGTTCTGCTGCGG
>CAYQCZ010000651.1:0-2306 GCA_964415955.1 uncultured Verrucomicrobiota bacterium
CCGCAGTAAGTGGCGTTGCAAAAGGCGCTGGTGAAGCGCGTGCCTTGCGCAGCCAAGCGGTCGATATTCGGCGTATGACTAACTTTGTTCCCGTAGCAGGAGAGCGCAGTATAGGTCAGGTCATCCGAGATGATGAACAGGACGTTGGGTTTGCCTGAGCGACTGGCGGCCGAAGTGAACTCCGGGCAGGCAAACAACAGGACGCCTAGGAGCGGGATGAGACAACGTATGGTTCGCAGGAAATTTTTCATGAGGTGCAGAAGGCGTTGAACATCACTTGATGACTTTCACATTGCGGAAGCCGACGGTCTCGCCAAAGACGAGGAAGTTCATCCCGGTCTTTTGCTCGCCGAGGACGGCGTGGGAGCCTTTGATGATGGTGTCGTTCACTTGCACGGTGGCTTCATTGCCTTTGAAGGTGATGCGGACGGGATACCATTGATCAGATTCCAATTTCATGACCTTGCGGGCCAATGGCTCGAGCGCATCCTTCCCCTCGCCGGTGGACGGATTCTTGGTCAGGGCCAGATTGGTGCGGGATATCTCAATGCGGAAGCTGCCTTTGCGAGCGCCCCACTCGACGCGCAAGGAATGACGGTTCGCGCCGTGGAAGTTGATCTCATACTCGATGGTGCCATCGGTGATGGCCAACGGCGCACGCATCACAGCTCCCTTGTCCGCCTTGCCGGTCTGGCGGCCCCAAACGCCACCGTCCTTGGCCAGCCACTCGCCGCTGGAGGCCGTCCACGGTTTCGTGGGGACTTGATTGAGCGATTCGGAGAGGACAGCCGTTCCGGACAGCGGGGCCAGCTCCACGATATTGAGCTTGGGTTTCACCCCGACTGGCGGCAGTTCACGGCTGTAGCCGCCATCACGGTAACGATTCAACAAGGCGCGCAATTGCTGCACGACTTCCGGATGATCGGCGCTGACGTCTTTCGTTTCCGAGGGATCTTCGGCGACATTGTAGAGCTGCGGTTTGTGTTCGGCGGCACGGGCCTTACGCGCGCCGGGCTTGATCTCATCCACGGGCACGCCCTCGACCCATTTCCACGGACCTTGCCGGATGGCAAAGACACCGTCCGCACTGTGCGTGATCATATCCCCGCGGATGGGTTTCTTGGGATCGCCCAAGATGGCGGGGAGGAAATTGTAGCTATCCTCAGCGGCTTTGGCGGCGGGTGGTAACGGCTCGCCGACAATCGCGGCGGTGGTCGCTAAAATATCCGCCACGCTGACCATCTCGCGGGAGACTGAGCCGGGCGCGGCCTTGCCCGGCCAACGAACGATGAAGGGTACGCGGAAGCCGCCTTCCCAAACGCTGTGCTTGCCGCCGCGATAGATGCCGTTCACGGCCAAGCCAGCTTTGGCGGCGATGGTCTGCGGCATATCTTCGCGCTGCAAGACCTTCACCCCGCCGTTATCGCTGGTGAAGAGGACGAGCGTGTCTTTCGCGATACCTTGTTTATCCAAAGCGTCGAGAATTCGCCCCACGCTGCGATCCAGTTCGTGGATCCAATCACCGTAAAGGCCGGCCGCACTTTGACCAGCGATGTCTTTGTCCGGTGTGATCGGGTTGTGCACGGCCACGGGGGTGAAGTAGAGAAAGAACGGTTTGTCCTTGGGTTGTTTGGCGATCCAATCGGTGGCTTTGTCCGCGAGCACTTTCATCACGCGCTCGTTCTTGCGGCGCGGGGCATCGAGGTCGAGCGGGGTCTTGCCTTTGCCATTCTCCATATCGTCGCCGGTGTAGGTCTTCTGGAAATCATCTGAGTCCGGTACGGGTGTCAGGGGTTTCATGAAGGCGGGGATCTTGCCGCCGCGCAGGCCGTAAACGTAACGGTTCTCGACATACACGCCGGTGAGGTCGCCGTGATTGGCGGGCACGCCGAAGTGATAATCGAACCCGATATCCAGCGGGCCGGGAGTCAGTTCGGCAGCGTAATCGGTGCGCCAGCGGGGTGAGTCATCCGCCGTGCCGTAGCCCAGGTGCCATTTGCCGATGGCGGCCGTGTTGTAGCCATGCTTCTTGAGCAGCGAGGCCAGGTTCAGACGGCCGGGCTCGATGTGCAGTGGAGAAAAGGTGCCCAAGACTTCGTGCTTCAGCGAGGTGCGCCAGCAATAACGTCCGGTCAGCACGGAGTAACGTGTGGGAGAACAAACGGACGAAGTAGTGCTGCCATCGACAAAGCGGCGGCCCTCGGCGGCAAGGCGGTCGATGTTGGGCGTCTTGACCAGCGCGGCGCTGGCACCGTAACAACCGGCACTGCCATAACCGTAATCGTCAGAAAGGATGACGATGATGT
>CAYQCZ010000652.1:0-2302 GCA_964415955.1 uncultured Verrucomicrobiota bacterium
AGGTTTCCGTCGATCCCACCTGCTCGAAGGGCAGCTCGGACGGTCACACGCTCTAAGCGGTTTTCAACCGTCTTCACACAAAAGGCTTGAAGCACGCGCTTCAAGCCTTTTTTCTTTAGCAACCTTTCCACCAGAGAGGAGCCGCCATGCACTTGCATACGTTCCACAAAGGCAGGTCCGCCTTCACACTGGTCGAGATCATGATCGTGGTCATGATCATTGGACTGCTGGCGACCATCGCCATCCCGAACTTTGTCAGGGCACGGGTCAATGCGCAGGCCAAGGTGTGCATCACCAACCTGTCCAATCTGGAGTCCGCCAAACAGATATGGGGTGTTGAGAAGGGCAAGACCACAGGGGACGAACCCACCTTGGCGGACCTCGTCGGTCCGGACCTTTACATCAAGAAGGAACCCGTCTGCCCCACCGGTGGAACCTATGCCATCCATCCGATCGGTGACCTCTCCACCTGCACCCGGTCCGCCGATGGCCACACCCTCTAGCATCCACCCCATGCAGGTCTGACCAGACCCCACCGCAATTCTCATAAATGGGAATCGTGACTGTCAGCCCGCAGCCCCAAGTCTGGCACACTCCGCGTTGTTGCAATAGCCCAGGCTGCTGAAAGTGTTGATTTCGCGAGGTTTGTCGGGCAGGACGAGTTCGCCGATGCGGGCAATCAGGACAGATTCCGGATTCATGGTTCAGAACCTTCTCACATCGAATGCGCAGCAGCATCCTCACCATGTGAACACGTCGAGCATGGTGGTCCAGTTCATCAAAGTGTTTGGGGAAATACTCGATTCCCCCGATCCGGGATGGAACTTTGTCCGGACACACCGGCTCCAGACAGACCGGCAGGTCTGCTGACACGCATGACTGCCACTTCAAAGGCGGTTGAATGAGATTTCGCATCCTGTTGTCCAATGCGCCCGAATGGCAGGCCGGGAACGGCAGGCACCCTGACATCCATGACACCTTTTGATCAAAATCAAACCACGGCCTCGTTTGATTTCAGCACCCAATGGGCCCTGGCCATCCTGTGCCTTCCACCCCTCACCTTGATGAGTGCCGGGACGCCAACGTTCAACGAACACGTGGCACCCATCATTTTTCAGAACTGCAGCACATGCCATCGGCCGGGAGAGGCCGCGCCTTTCAATCTCCTGACCTATCAGGACGTCCGCAAGCGTGGGAAGACGATCGTGGAAGTCACGGAACGCACTTACATGCCGCCCTGGCATGCCGAGTCTGGACATGTGGAACTGCTCAACATCCGAGCGCTGAGCGCGGACCAGATTGGAACCTTGCGTCGCTGGCACGATGCCGGCATGCCTGAGGGTGACCCCTCGCTCCTGCCCAAACCGCCCTCCTTCATCGAGGGCTGGCAGCTTGGCAAGCCGGACATGGTCCTGCGCATGGAGCGTCCGTTCAAGGTGCATGCCGAAGGGCGGGACATCTATCGCAACTTCGTCTTTCCCCTGAATCTCACGGAGAACAGGTGGGTGAGGGCTGTCGAGTTCCGACCGGGAGCCAGGAGCGTGGTTCACCACGCGCTTTTCTATCTGGACAACACAGGGGTCGCGCGAAGGCTGGAAGCGGAGGATCCCCTGCCCGGTTACCGCGGCGTTGACCAGGAAAGCCGCAACTTTGTTCCCGCCGGTGGCTGGGCGGTTGGTTCCAGTGCCCGGGCCCTGCCGGAGGGACTGGCCTATGCCTACACCAAGGGCACCGACCTGGTCATCCAGACACACTTTCACCCTTCGGGCCGGGAGGAGGAGGAGGTGTCCACGGTCGGTCTCTATTTCGCCCCCGGACCGCCGGCGCGAACCTTCGTGGGGGTTCAACTGCCGCCGGCGTTCGGTGAAATCACCGGGATGAACATAGCCCCGGGCGACAGCAATTACGTGGTGCGGAGCGCCTTCACGCTGCCGGTGGACGTGGAGGCATTTGCCGTTGCCGCCCACGCGCATTTCCTGGGCAAAACCATGCGTATGAGGGCCACCTTTCCCACAGGGGAGGAAAAGATCCTGCTGAGCATTCCCAAATGGAACTTTGCCTGGCAGGAGCAATACACCTTCAAAAACCTGGTGCCCCTTCCTCAAGGAACGCGACTGGACGTGGAACTGACCTATGACAATTCCGCCGCCAACCCCAACAACCCCAAATCCCCACCTGTGCGGGTCAGATGGGGCCCCAACTCCACGGATGAGATGGGAAGCATCAGTCTTCAGGTGATCCCCGTCCGTGAGTCCGACGTGGGTGCATTGAGGCAGGGATTGAAGAACTATGCCACGGATCT
>CAYQCZ010000653.1:0-1089 GCA_964415955.1 uncultured Verrucomicrobiota bacterium
GTACTGGGACAAACACCCGAGCCACGCGAGCATCTGGCCGTTCGCCGTCTCGCTGGCGACGGGGATCATGTTGTTGGGGCTCTCCGGGTTCAACGACTCCGTGGCGTTCGAGATAGGGGTCCACATAGGACACGGCACTCAGGAACAATTGCATCGGCCAGATCAGAAAGATCGAGAGCAGCCAACCGATCACTGGAATGAGCCCAAGCGCCATGCTGGCCACAAACAAGACCAGGGAGGCCGCGATCGTGCAGCACGCGACGGTCAGCGGTCGCTTGAACGATTGCAGAAAACCGATTTTCAGCCCGTTGGAAGTGCCGGTCACGTGTTTCTGCACGCTTTCCGACAAACGGTCGAGGAAGGGGCCATAGAGCACGAGGACCAAGCTCCGGAAGATCACGTAGCAAGGGCCTGCGACGAGTATGAGCAGAACAATGACCAGCAGGCCGCGCACCCAATCCGGCTGGGACGCAAGCGCGGGCAGCGACGATCCGAGCCAATCCACCAGCATGCGGGCCAGCAGAAAGCCTCCGGAGAGTATCAATACGCCCAACAGTGCGGAGAGCAGGATGGGTATCGCCAGATAGCGCCAGTATCCCTGTCCGAAGATCAGGCGATGCGCTTTTCTGAATGACGTCCACACACGGTTCACGGCTCTACTGATGGGAACATTCGGCTGCGCATGCAAGACCAGAGCTGCTACGGATTGCTCGGCAGGTTGGTTAGAAAATTGTTTTTCAGGGAGGGCGGAAGGCTGGAGGCGTGTACTGCTTCGATCAAAATACGGACCCTTTCATCCGGAGGCAGGGGCATGTTTTCATCCATCAGCGGCCAACTGAATCTGTCTTTAAGCAACAATACCGTCATGGTCGCTAACTGAAACTTCTCCCGTGCTGCCGCAAGCGCCTCATGTTCCCGCGCTTGGATCAACAATTCAGGCCTTCGGGGCAATTGCGTCATGAGGAAGGTTTGAAGCAACGATATCCGTAACTTCTCCCGTTCGGGTGAAAGAATGAATTCCAGCGCCTGTTCCGGCTGCCGGATCGACCAATGCAGGATCATGTTGGAAGCAATGATCTCAGGAGATTC
>CAYQCZ010000653.1:1099-2296 GCA_964415955.1 uncultured Verrucomicrobiota bacterium
GCGGACCATCTGTATACTCCCTTTCCCAATGGATGAATTCCCATGCCTGTTCCGGGTCCTGTTCTGCGACTCCGGCGCAAACCATGGCCAAGTCAATGTAGCCAGCCCGGTTATCGACACACAAGTCCACGAAGAGTTGCTGGCGCTCTTTCGATTCTCTAACCACTGCCATGACCACTTGGAGCGCTGGTCCTTCCAAGCCACGGCGTTTTTTGTCCGGGTTGAGTATCCAAGCTACAGCAGATGCGGGATCACTGCCGTAATAGGCTTTGAAAAGATGATAACCAGCCGATTCATGTGGCAAGGGCAACAGCGCCGGATTGATGATCAACTCACGTTCATCTTCCTTGCCCATGCATCAACAGGGTCCAACCGCGCATAGCCAATCCATGCAGCAAGGATCAGATCCTCGTGGTAGAGACGCATTCCGTCTAAGGATCCCTGGGCCGTATCCTCCGTTTCAAGAAATCGTTCCGCCGCGGCGATATCATGGTAACCCCATTCGCGGAACAACGAGGCTAGTTCGGATTGCAGCAGGATCTGCGCGTAATCCTTGGATTCATTCAGATCGAACAGAAGCCGGATCGCCTCCATTGATAGTTCTTTGTCACTCATTCGTTCGAAAGCATTCCGGGATCCCGAAGCCTTTTTCTTTTCTCCTTCAACATGGGAAGGGTGCAGGGATGATCCGGTGGCATGGTCCGAGCTGGGATCGGAATCATCATTTCCCCGTCCTGCTTGACGCACTGCGATGACTAGGGCGATGGAAACCGCAAGCAGTCCCCCAAACGCAAGCCATATACGCTTCATGCCTTGAAGTTAGCGGGGGTGAAGATGGATGCGCAAGGCCGCTCCGCAGGGATGATCAAGAGTCGCTGAAAACCCTTGTGGGTCTTTGGACCACGAGTGACGAGTGGGCGATTTAACCTTTCAAACCTGCCCCAGAATTGTAGCAGTTTGATTTTGGCATGGCATGGTTCCTGGCCGAACAAGCGCCAGAAATCCTCAAGGGTTGTATGAAGATCAATTAAAATAGACCACGGGTGTCCGGTTGGATGAGAATAAAATTCATGACAGACAAAATGACGGACATTATGTATTTATTTGCTTGCGCTTGGGAGATTTGGCGGGCAGGGTCTGGTGCATGAGACGCGCGCGATGGTTGGCTCCCTGGAAGGATTCGACGGCGAGGCCGGC
>CAYQCZ010000654.1:0-2287 GCA_964415955.1 uncultured Verrucomicrobiota bacterium
CAAAACTATCCACCAGCCTGCCGGTCTTCACAAGTGCTGAATCGGGGCATTGCACCTGAGCTTCCGGTGGTTACAATCAGCCCACAGCAACCTCCAGCAACCATGAAAAAACTGTTCCTGTCCGCCCTGCTCCTCTCCATGGCCGGCACCCACACGATGGCCGCCGAACCCAAACCCATTCACGCGCTCATGGTTTGTGGCGGCTGCTGCCATGATTATGAAAGTCAGAAGAAAATCATCGCCGAGGGCATCAGCAGCCGCGCCAAGGTGATCTGGACCGTGGTGCATGAGGGCGGCGACACCCGCAATCACAAGGTCAGCATTTACGAAAGGGACGACTGGGCCAAGGGCTACGATGTCGTCGTGCATAACGAGTGTTTCGGCCAGGTGGACGATGTGGCGTTTGTCGAACGCATCGCAAAACCCCACTTCGAGGGTGTTCCCGCCGTCATGTTGCACTGCTCGGCGCACAGCTACCGGATGGCCAAGACAGACGAATGGCGCAAGGCCATCGGCCAGACCTCCATGAGCCATGAAAAGCGCCGCGATCTGCTGGTGAAGAACCTCAAACCCGAGCACCCGGTGATGAAGGGCTTCCCCTTGGAATGGGCGAATCCGGATGACGAACTCTACAAGAACGAGAAAATCTGGGAAAACACCATACCCCTGGCCCAGGCCTACGGTCAGGACACCAAGAAGGATCACATGGTCATCTGGGTGAACACCTACGGTGATGGCCGCGTGTTTGGCACCACGCTCGGCCACCAGAACAGCACGATGCAGAGCGAGGTCTATCTGGACCTCGTGACGCGTGGATTGCTCTGGGCCTGTGACAAGCTGACTGAAGATGGAAAACCGAAGAAAGGCTACGGGCCGGTGACGAAGCCGTAGCAAGGCGGTTAATTTCACACTCTTTATGGGACTCTTCGGAAAATCAGAATACGAAAGGCAGCTCGAAGTTTCGGCCAAACACCAGGCCGAGACCGAGGCACAGCTTCAGACCTCCCGGAAACAGCAGGAAATCTTCGATAAGCAGTCCTCCTTGTCTGATAACCTTTTGCAGAGGGAACACGATCTGCAGGACCGCATGGAAAGGCTGATCACAAGGTGGGAAACTCAGACACTCCGGTTGGAAGCCATTCTGGAAAAACTGGAGAAACTAAAATGATGCCATCTATGAACTCCCGACACCTTGCTTTGACTGCAATGCTGAGCATGCTGCTCGGCCTTTCTCAATCGGATGCGCGGGCCGATGTCCGCCTGCCCGCTTTGTTCTCAGACCATGCCGTTCTGCAAGCCAACGCGACCGTTCCTGTCTGGGGCTGGGCCGATGCTGGGGAGAAAGTGATCGTCACTTTCGCAGGACAAACTGTCAGCACCACTGCTGATGCCAGCGGCAAATGGCGGGTGAAACTCGCCTCTCTGAAGGCAGGCGGTCCGCACACATTAACCGTCGAAGGCAAAAACAAACTGGTGTTGAACGACGTGCTCGTGGGAGAGGTGTGGTTGGGATCCGGCCAGTCCAACATGGCCATGACCGTCAATCGCGCGAAGGACTTCGAGCAGGAACAGGCTGGGGCCAATCTTCCACAAATCCGCATGTTCACAGTGACCTCGGGGCCATCGCGGACACCGCAGGAAGATTGCAAAGGATCGTGGGAAGTGTGCAGTCCGGAGACGGTGGCCCGCTTTTCCGCGACAGCGTTCTTCTTTGGCAGGGAGATTCACCGGACATTGAAAGTGCCTGTGGGATTGATCAATTCCTCCGTGGGCGGCACGCCCATCGAATCGTGGATCGACGCGGACACGCAAAGGGCGATGCCTGGATTGCGAGGTTTCTTTGAAATGCAGAAGGCTGAAAACGCTGCATTCGACGCAGCAGCGGCCAAGGCCAAATACGAGAAGGATCTCGCGACATGGATGGAAAAAGCAAAAGCGGCCAAGGCGGCAGGAAAGACACCCCCCGCCGCACCGCGCGATCCCGTGGCATTGCGTGAACGCAAGGGCGATGTCGGCGGCCTGTTCAACGGCAAGATTGCGCCGTTGATTCCGTATGCCATTCGCGGGGCACTCTGGTATCAGGGCGAGGCGAATTCACAAGATCCCAAGGCTCCTTATTACGAGCATCAACTGCCCCTGCTCGTGACCGACTGGCGCAAACGCTGGGGATACGACTTTCCCTTTGCCTGGGTGCAACTACCAAATTTCACACGGGCGGGTGAAGGCTGGATGCTGGTGCGCGAAGCCATGTTGAAGTCGCTTTCCGTTCCAAACACCGGCATGGCCA
>CAYQCZ010000655.1:0-2272 GCA_964415955.1 uncultured Verrucomicrobiota bacterium
AAACTGCACGGCGGACTGCGGAAGCTGAAGTTGGGTTCATCTGTCTCAGTGAATCCTGACACGCTGTCCGGGTGCCGTTCGACGCGCTCGCGAATGGCGGGTTGTGTCAGGTCCGTTTCGATCCGCCTCTCGCCATTCTCCGTCAGTTTTGCGCCGGTGAAGATGCAGCCCGAGGACAACTGCCCCCAGGGCGTGCCGGTGAGTTCGCAGACGTGCGCCAGCATCTGCGGAAACAGCACATTGCCCTGGAGCGTGTCTGCCTTTGTCAGTTCACACGCGTCCACGTTGGGTTTGCCGGTGTAACCGGCGGCGTTAATCAGCAAGACGGGCCGCACCGCGCGCAGGTAATCCAGCATCACATCGAACCGGGTGTAATCCAGGCGTGAACGCGACAGGGCGTCGAAGTTGTGACCCCGTCGTGTCAGTTCACGCGCCATGGCCTCGCCGAAGTAACCCGTCACCCCCAGCAGCACCACTTTGCCGCTCATGACCGGGGCCTTTCGTTCTGCAACCGCCTCGCCTCGGCCAGCACATTGGCGGCCAGATAATCGCGGTATTCACAGTTCGGCATCGAGGCCAGCAGCTCCTCGAGTTCAGACAGGGAGAGAAAGCCGCGACGGAAGGCGGCTTCCTCCGGGCAGCCGATCTTGATGCCCTGCCGTTTCTCAATGGTTTCCACGTAGGCCGCCGCCTCGTGCAAACTGCTGCTGGTGCCGGCATCCAGCCACGCGAAGCCGCGCCCCAGGCGCTGCACCATCAACTGGCCGCGATGGAGATAGGCGACGTTCACATCGGTGATTTCCAGCTCGCCGCGCGCGGATGGTTTCAGCGCTTTGGCGATGGCGACCACGTCATTGTCGTAAAGGTAAAGTCCCGGCACGGCGTAGTTGCTCTTGGGCTGCTTTGGTTTTTCCTCAATCGATATGGCCTTGCCCGAGGCGTCAAACTCCACCACGCCGTAGCGCTCGGGATCATTCACGTGATAGCCAAAGATTGTCGCGCCGCCTTTGAAGTCCGCAAAGGCCTGTTGGAAGACGTCACCGCCGTAGAACACATTGTCGCCCAGGATCAACGCCACGGGATCGGTGCCGATGAATGATTCGGCGATCAGAAATGCCTGTGCGATGCCCGCCGGTTTCGCCTGCTCGCGGTATTCGATGGTCACACCCCATTGATGACCGTCGCCAAGCAACTGGCGGAACCGCGGCAAATCGTGCGGTGTGGAAATCAGGCAGAATTCGCGCACGCCGCTTTCGATGAGCGTGGTGAGCGGGTAATACACCATCGGCTTGTCATAGACCGGCTGGAGCTGCTTGCTGGCAACGAGCGTCAGCGGATAAAGCCGTGAGCCCGCGCCACCGGCGAGGATGATGCCTTTCATGCGCCGGAGAATTCAGGAGTCGGCACGCGGAATCCAGAAGAAAGGTTCGGGGGGAAACCTGTATCCAAAAGGGGCTACTTGTTCTTCTTCTGCTTCTTTTTCGAAGGTGCCTCCCCAGTCACAGGGCTGGCGCCGGAATCTGCAACCAGTGATCCCCCCGTCCGCCAGATGCGCGTGTAATTGTCCTGCCCGTCTGCTGCGAGCAGGTTGCCCGACGGACTGAACGCGATCGCAACGGGCGCGCCGAGCGGACCGAAAAACATCTCCTTCAATTCGGCCTTCTCGTAATCCCAAATCTTGACCGTATGATCGATGGAGGCGCTGGCGATCTGCGGCTTGGTCGGATGAAAAACCAGTGCCATGACCGCCTCGTCATGGGCACGGAATGTCCGCAGGTGCTTCAAATCGGTGGTTTGATAGAGACTGATGCTTTGGTCCGAACCGGCGATGGCCACGGTTTCCCCATCCGTCGAAACTGCGAGGTCGTAGATTTGAAACCGGTTGGTCACGGTCTGGAGCAGCTTTCCATTTTCGCCGTAGCGCAACAGGTGATACTCGGCCTCCATCGCAGTGCTTTCGACTTCGGCGAAGGCGACGATGTGCCGGTCACTGGCGAAGGCGGCCTTGTGGATCTTACTCCCGACGGGTTTTTCCAAGCGCAGCACGCTCTGTCCCGAGGCCAGGGAAAAGGCCTCCACCACGCCGCCTCTCAACGTGGCCAGCAATCGTTCCCCCGGTTTGTCGAATTGCAGCGCAGCGACCTGATTCCTTTCAATGGGGATGGTTGATTTCAACGTCGTCGTGCTGTCCTCGAATGCATGGATGCGGATGTCCCTTGTGTTTTGGGAATTGCCGGGTGCACCGCTCGCGCCCACTGCGATGAGGCGTTTC
>CAYQCZ010000656.1:0-270 GCA_964415955.1 uncultured Verrucomicrobiota bacterium
ATGGCTCAAATTCTTACGCCTGATTGACGTTGCAACACCAACGGACAAGCAGATCCATCTAATCGCCGACAACTACGCCACCCACAAACACGCCAAGGTTCAGCGTTGGCTGAAGAGACATCCCCGATTTCACGTCCATTTCACGCCCACCAGTTCTTCCTGGCTCAACATGGTGGAACGTTTCTTTCGCGACCTCACTGAAAATCGACTGCGGCGCGGAGTGTTTCGCAGTGTCCTGGAACTGATTCAAGCGCTCGACGAGTTCGTCGA
>CAYQCZ010000656.1:280-2262 GCA_964415955.1 uncultured Verrucomicrobiota bacterium
ACCCGAAGCCATTCATCTGGACCGCCAAGGCAAACGATATTCTGGCCAAGGTGCTGCGCGCGAAGGACACGCTCCATAACAGTCGATCTGTGTGAAGCACTACACTAGTATGTGATCTGTCCGGTCCAATTCACACATGATCTGTCCGCTTTGCAAAAGCGGCGGTGGAGTCTGGAGAGGTGATCCTAAAAGCGGCAGTTTGGCCGGGCGAGGGAAGCCGGAAGTGATAGATACTGAACGGCATGAGTGGCGACAAGGAGACCAAACGGGTTCACCCTGCGGGTGAGGAGAAAATGGAGCCGACCGGCTACCCTCCGGCGCACCGGGTGGAGACGTTCGGGGGACCCATTCATGTGCGATGGGAAGAGGACGCAGGCGTGAGCATGTACGGTCCGTTGACTTACATTCGTGGAGTTCCTGAAAGTAAGCGGTGTCTGGGAGCGGTTCGTCGAGGAGTGTCCGCTGCATTACACTTTGCGGAACGCACCGACGAAGAACGAGATTCTGGGGACCATTCTCTTCAGTGTGCTGAGCGGACACCGGCGCTATGCGCACATCACCGCCATTCGCGGAAACGATGTGTTGCCGCAGATGCTGGGTATCGGGCGATTCCGGAGCGAGGACAGCGTGCGGCGGGCTTTTGAAAAGCAGGACGAAGAGGCTTTGACGGTCTGGATGGACCGGCATGTGAACGAGACGTATGCGGCGCTGCTGGACCAGGAATGGATTCTGGATCTGGATGCGACGGTGAAGACCCTCTATGGCCATCAGGAGGAAGCGCGTGTCGGGTACAATCCGATGAAGCCGGGAAGTCCGTCGCACGTCTATCAGGCGATGCTCTTCAGTGCCGCCAAACTGGTGCTGAACGTGGATGTGCAGGCGGGCAACCAGACGGCCAGCCAGTACGCGCAGCCGACGTTGTGGGGATGGCTGGAATCGCGGGACCGGAAGAATTGGCCCACCCTGCTGCGCGGCGACATCGCCCATGGCAATGAGGAGATGATGGCAGGGGCGGAGGCGCGCGGCTTGGCCTATGTCTTCAAATTGCGGCAAACCAAGGGAGTGGCCAAGCTGATTGAGAAACTGGCGCGGCGCGGTGAGAAAGCCGGATGGAGGACGGCGGGCCAGGGCTGGGAATGGGTGGAGGATGAATTGCAGTTGCAGGGATGGAGCCGCAAGCGGCGGGTGATCGTATTGCGGCGGCCGCTGCCCAAGCAGCAGCCGGCAGGAGTGGACACGGCGCAGCCAACGCTACCGGGCCTGGTCATCGAGCACAAGGGCGGCGACTGGTACGAGCACGCCGTACTGGTGACGAACTGGGAACAGACGGACTTGTTGGCGCTGGCGCAGATCTACCGTGACCGTGGCGACTCCGAGAACATGTTCGATGAGTTGAAAAATCAGTGGGGATGGACGGGTTTTTCCACCGCCGACCTGAAGCGGAGCCAGTTGATGGCGCGGATGGTGGCACTCATATTCAACTGGTGGAGCATTTTCACGCGGATGGGGACCGGCAGCAAGCACGGCGAGGCGATCACCACGCGGCCCCTGTTCCAGCACGGCGTCGCCCGGCGGACGCGCCACGCCAATCAGACTCAACTGTCGATCACAAGCCAGCACGGGAAAGCCAAGAAAATCGCCTACTTACTAACGGGAATCAGTGCGTGGTTGCAGCAACTGCGCGACGATGCGGAGCAGTTTGTCGCCGCCGCTAAATGGCCGGTGATCCTGCGCCGCATCTTTCAGGATTTCGGCAGATTTCCCTTGCCGCACCCCGGGTTTCCGGTCTCATTTCGACGTCAAACTGCCGGATTTAGACATCTGAGGTGTTCCGTCAAGAGGCTGGGACGATTAATTTCTTAAAGCCCGCTTTGTTTTCGCACTGGATTTCCACAGCCGGAGCGGACTTCTGTTCATTCCTGTTATTGGCGACTGCCCTGGTGTAAACAAGTTCGCAATATGGAGTGTTGTTCTTCCAGCAA
>CAYQCZ010000657.1:0-2243 GCA_964415955.1 uncultured Verrucomicrobiota bacterium
TGTGAAGCGGACGTTTGTGGATGGCGGGGTCAGGGGTGCGTTGGGTGACTTTTTCTCCATTCTCCAAGGGCTGGGGAATGAGCTGCTGGCACCTTTGCAGCTGAACAACCCGGGCTGGGTCGCCAAGTTCATGCCGCTTTACGAGGACACGGACATCATTCCCTACGTGCAGCAGACCTTTCGAGACCTGCTGTATCCACGCAGCTTCAACAGCGACGGGGAGGAAGTGCTGGACTTCGGCAAAACCCTGCAGCCACGGGCGGTGGGGAATTTCCTCCTCCTGAAACCGGCGGTTGATCATTACTTTGCATTGAACCCTGCGCCTGAAAACCTGAACGGACTGGCGGCGGCGATCAATGCGGAGCTTCTCCAGATTCGGAACAACCTCGGTCTCTCCGGCGGCACCATCGAGGTGTCCGTTGCCCGCATGCAGGGCGTGGAGCGTGGATTGGAACTGATCATCGAGTTCTTTCAGTCGAAGCAGTTCGGCGCATTCCCGCTGGATCTCGGCCAGCTTCGGCAGGATCTCGGCATCTACCTGCCCAATCCGCCGGATTTCGCGGCGGGCGGCGGGGTCGAGGGCCGCATCATCCTGCGGCTGGACTTGTCCGACCACGCCTTCACCAACGCAGCCCTGCCGGACAACAAGACGACTCTCGTCTTCGAGAAGCTGGGAGGCACGGCAGGGTTTGACTTCGACGGTCTGGCCACGGATGTCGAGGTGGGCATGGTGCGGGGCACCACAAACAACGCCTCCGGGCGGTTCTTTGCCTCCATACCCGTCCGGTTCGACGCCGGCGACAGTGACTCGCGCACACTGGCCGCCTGGGAGAGGGACGGCAGCAATTTCGTCGGCTATGCGAAATCCGGCGGAGAAGCCCGGCTGGAACTGCCCCTGACCATGAGCCTGGCGGGCGTCAGCCTCACCACGCCCGGCACGCGGATCGTCGTCTTCGACGAAAACATCTCCGACAGCACTCCTCCCACCTACACCGTCACGGACTTCGACCAACTGCGCTTCTTCACGCTGGTCACGCCGGAGGACGTGATCCAGTCCATCCTGGATGTGAGGGACATCTACCGGCTGCTGCAGACGGGTGGCAGGGATTTGTTCGGCTTCCCGGTGCCTTATGTCGAGAACCTCAAGATGGGGGAGGTGTTCAACTGGGCGGCCCTGTTTGACACGGCGATCACCAGCGGTATCGACATCAAGGACAGCCTGCTGGTCACCCCCGGGCGGCAGGAATTGGTGAGTTTGCAGTTCGATCCGTTGTTCCAGACGAACATCATCGAGGCGTTCACAACGAACAATGCGCTCATCCGCAACCAGCTCCGGTTCGCACTGGTCCTCAATGATGATTGGGATCATTACGCGGAGCTGGACGTCCCCGCTGGACCCCGGTTCGTGCTGAACGACCTGGTGGCCGCGATCAACAGCGCGCTGGATGGCGCAGGCGGTCTTTTTGCCGGTCTCACCGCATACAATCGAAGCGAGGCCATTGTCTTCCACGCGCCCTTTGATTCCGGCATCAGAAGCTTCCGCCTGCTGCCGCATCCGCAGGCTCCGGGCGATCTGGCAAAATTTGCACTCGTCAATCCCGGCGGCCAGCTCGCCATTCTGGAAAGTGCCAGCAACAACATCTACCGCGCGGGACTGCCGTTGAACCTGCCCCTTGCGGGCGATGCAAAGCTGGCCGTTCAACTGGGCGGGGGCGCGGTGGTCAACGTGGTCATCAACCGGCAGCCGGGTGAGACCAGCCCCGGCGCCTTTCTCGACCGGGTGCAGGGATTGCTCAACGCGGCCCTGGGGGGGCAGTCGGTGGGCGTGCGCGCCGTCAATGCCGATGGCCAGGTCTTCAACGCTGACGGTGCCGTCGGCCCGTTCTTTCTGGAGTTTTATTCCACCGGGGGTGATGCGTTGAAACTGGACCTTTCCTCACAGGCCGAGGCGCACATGGTTGTGCCGCTCGGTTTCACGGTGGGGGATATCGCCGGCAATCCGCGCCCCTTCGGACTCCGGACATTCGAGGATTTCCTGAGCACGAACTTCGAGGGGTCACCTCTTGCACCGGGCAATCTTTCCTATGACGCGGACACCAACACGGTTTCCATGCGCTTCCTGGTGCCGGTGGAGGCGGGTGACCCGTTCGAGCGGGGCGTTTCGCTGCGGTTCCCAGTCCCGTCCTTCAGGAAACGCTGATTTAATCTCCAGCTTTGTGTTGTTTGTTGGCGACGAGGTGTGG
>CAYQCZ010000658.1:0-2233 GCA_964415955.1 uncultured Verrucomicrobiota bacterium
CAGTTTCAGCCAGGGGGGGCGGTCATCCGCCTTTTTCTGATCCGGCATGGGCGGCGGCATCACGGCTGCGGATGCAGGCTTTTCAGGCTGGTCTTCGGAGGTCATGGACCAAGAATAGCCGTGTGCCAGACCGGATTCAATTCAGGTTT
Organism: uncultured Verrucomicrobiota bacterium; assembly: GCA_964415955.1. Classification (GTDB taxonomy): domain Bacteria; phylum Verrucomicrobiota; class Verrucomicrobiia; order Limisphaerales; family CAYQCZ01; genus CAYQCZ01. The sequence continues at coordinate 150 of CAYQCZ010000658.1, forward strand.
TCCCAAGCCGCGTCAAAGTCGCGGATTGACAACGGCCCGTGTCGCACGGACAACGATCACCCCTATGGGATTGTTGAACGATCGTATCGCTGTTGTCACGGGTGCAGGCCGGGGCATTGGACGGGCTGTGGCCTTGAAATTCGCCTCCGAGGGCGCGGATGTGGTGTGCGTGTCCCGCACACAGGAGAACTCCGCCAAAGTTGCGGCCGAAATTCAGACCATGGGACGCCGCGCGTGGCCGGTGGCCTTGGATGTGTCTGATGGTGCTGCGGTCAGTGCCGCCGCCGAAAAGATCCTCACGGACTGCGGGAAGGTGGACATCCTCGTCAACAATGCCGGGGTCACCCGTGACACCCTCCTGATGCGCATGAGCGAGGCTGACTGGGATGCGGTCATCAACACCAATTTGAAGGGCGCTTTTCTTTGCACCAAGGCCTTCACACGCGCCTTTCTCAAGCAACGCTCAGGACGAATCATCAACGTGGCATCTGTGGTCGGGCTCATGGGAAATGCAGGTCAGGCCAACTACGCCGCCAGCAAGGCCGGGCTCATCGGTTTCACCAAGAGTGTTGCGCGTGAGTTCGCCTCGCGTGGGGTGACGGTCAATGCGATTGCGCCGGGCTTCATCGAGACGGACATGACGGCTGTTCTGAAAGATGAGCAGAAGGCCGAACTGCTCAAGCAGATTCCCCTTGGATCCCTTGGACAAGCGGAGGACATCGCTCATGCGGCGCTCTACCTTGCTGGAGATGGCGCTCGTTATGTCACCGGCCAGGTGCTGGTGGTGGATGGCGGCATGGTGATGTGATCAACAGCGGTTCGCCACCCGCCTGCCTCATGCTGTCTGGCGTTCACGCAGCAAAACCGGCATTGATTTGGATGGAACTGCGGTTCTCAACAACTGTTCCAGGTGCGGGTTTTGGCGGCGCAAGTCTGGCTTTGATTCAATCCGCCCACTGAAACAAGGTATCGCTGCCAAATGAACAGCAGAAAACCGGCATGGGTGCCAAGGGAGCGCGAGGAATCGTTGTGTCCCTGCAAGAGCAAGCTGAAGTATGCAGCCTGCTGCATGCCCTTTCACCATGGCCTGGGCCGTCCGGAAACCGCCGAGCAGCTCATGCGTTCCCGTTTCAGTGCCTACTTTTTCCGGCTCGTGGATTACTTGATTGATACCACGCATCCAGATACGCGTGATCAAGGACTCCGGCAGGAACTGGAACAGACCATCCATGATGTGAACTGGAGTTTTCTGACGGTTGTTGCGGTTTCCAAGGGCGGGGAAGGGGACAAGACCGGCAAGGTCGAGTTCATTGCCGACTACTACTACCGTGGACAGCGGCACCAGCATCATGAGCGATCCCGTTTCAAACGCCACAAGGGAGTGTGGAAGTATCTCGATGGCAAAGGGTGAATCCAGGTGATGGGAGCGGCAATGTGCCCGCCGATCCATGGCGATGTCCGGCCAGGATGCCTGGTGGAATTTCAATCGCAGCTTGACGCCACTTGTTGCACGCAGCTTCCATCTTGTTGTGTCGCGAACCATTGGGATACCTGTTCGAGGGGCTTGCGGTCTTGGAATCCTTGAATTGAAGGGCGGCCTTGTGCACGCCTGCAATGCAGCCGCACATGAGTTGCTGCGCTTCAAGAGGGGGGATGATGGCGCGGGCAAGGATTGGATGGCCCTCGTCATGCCCAAAGAACCTGAATCACTCCGTCACTGGTTCAACTTGGTGCAGGCTGGCGCCCATGATCAAACGTGGGAGGGGGAGGTTGTTGCTTCGGAAGAAAGGATACGCTGGTTTCGGATACATTACGGAAGCGGCACAGATTCCCACCTGTTGTTCGTGGAGGACATCAGCGAGGCAAAAGCCCGGCTGGCGACCATCGTCGCAAACCAAAATCATTTCCATGCCCTGATTGAGCGATCTGCCGAGGGTATTTCCATCTTCGATGGCAAGGCCAACATCGTTTATGAAAGCCCGGCCAACAAACGCATACACGGCTTCGAGTCCGAGGAAATGATGGGGCACAACCTGTTAGATTACTGCCATCCGGATGACCGTGTGCGTGTCATTCACGAGATG
>CAYQCZ010000659.1:0-2232 GCA_964415955.1 uncultured Verrucomicrobiota bacterium
CACGTTGCCGATGACCTGGTATGACGGTGGCAAGATGCCTCCGCGCGAACTGTTCCCCCTGCCGGAGAATGCCAAGATCACCGACAACGGCTGCCTGTTGCTGGGTGAAAAGGGGGCCATCCTGTGTTCCCACGGTTCCATGCCGCAGTTGCTTCCCGCCGAACAGTTCAAGGGCGCAAAGCTTGAGACCGTCCCCGGCAATGCCGAGGAGCATTACCTGCAATGGACCAATGCCTGCAAGGGCACGGACCGCGCCTCCGGCCATTTCGATTACTCCGGGCCGCTCACGGAAACCGTGCTGCTCGGCACCATCGCCGTCCGTTTCCCGGGCGAACGCCTGTTGTGGGATTCAGAGCGCATGAAGTTCACAAACTCATCCGCAGCCAGCAAGCTCACCCACATCAAGTATCGCAAGGGCTGGAAGGTGCGGGGCCTGAGCTGACATCCCCTGCCCTGTCCATCGTGGCATGAGTAAAGTCACTGGGAAAACATCACGCGGCGGACCTGGCCTGCGCGGCACCCGCCGCCGCCAGTTTCTTCGCACGCTGGCCCTTGCTACCGGATCCGCTGCCGCCCTGCCCGTCCGTTCATGGGCTCAAGTGCCGGGCGCAAATGGCGACATCCGCGTGGCGGTGGTGGGCTTCAACGGCCAGGGACGCGTGCATATCGAAGGCTTTCGCAAGACGCCGGGCTGCCGCGTGGTGGCATTGTGCGATTGCGACAGCGCAGTGCTGGAGCGCGAGGCAAAGCGTTTTCAGGATCGCGGCGAACCGGTCGCCAGATTCACTGACGTCAGAAAGCTGCTCGAGAGCAGAAGTGTCGATGTCATTTCAACCGCGACTCCGAACCACTGGCATTCGTTGATCACCATCTGGGCCTGTCAGGCGGGCAAGGATGTGTATGTGGAGAAGCCGGTGTCACACGGTGTGTGGGAGGGGCGCAAGATGGTGGAGGCCGCCCGCAAATATGGGCGCATCGTGCAGACGGGCACGCAAAGCCGCTCCAGCACCGGCATAAGCGGGGCGATCACCTGGCTGCACTCGGGCAATCTCGGGAAGATCAAGCTGGCACGCGGCCTCTGTTACAAGCGGCGTCCCACCCTCGGACGCGTGAACGGGCCGCAGCCCATTCCCGGAACGGTGAATTACGATCTCTGGTGCGGTCCGGCGGCCAGGGAGCCGTTGATGCGCTACAAGTTTCACTACGACTGGCACTGGTTCTGGAACACCGGCTGCGGCGACATCGGCAACCAAGGTGTTCACGAGATGGATCTCGCGCGCTGGGCTCTGGGAGAGACGCAGGTTTCGCCACTGGTGATGAGCATTGGCGGGCGACTGGGCCGCACCGACGACGGCGAAACGCCCAATACGCAGTTCGTGATGCACTACTACCAGAAAGCGCCGCTGTTCTTTGAAGTGCGCGGTCTGCCGGAGAAAACGGGCCTTTCTGCCATGCCGCAACATCGCGGTCTGTCGATTGGTGTGGTGGTGGATTGCGAAGGCGGTTCGCTGGTCATCCGGGCAAACGACGCCACGGCATTGGATGCGGAGGGCAAAGTGATCCGGAAGTTTGGCGACGGCTCGGATCATCGAGCGCGGCACTTTGCGAATTTCATCGAGGCCGTGCGGCTGCGGAACCACGGTTTCCTGCATGCGGACATTTTGGAGGGCCACATCTCCAGCGCTCTGTGCCACACGGGAAACATTTCCCACCGGCTGGGCAAGGCGGCCCCGGCCACGCTCATCCGCGAGCAGATCATGGGTGATGACGACGCAGTGGACGCGCTGGAACGCATGCAGGAACATCTGGGAGCCAACGGAGTTTCCATCGCAGGGCCTGCGGCATCGCTGGGACCATTGCTGGTCATGGATCCAGAAACCGAGCGGTTTGAAAACCCCTACGCAAACGTGCTCTTGAAACGGCGCTACCGGGCCGGTTTCACGGTGCCGGAGAGTGTGTAATCCCTGCCGCTGGCACCGGCAGGCTCATTCCTGGCAATCGAATGGCGAATGCTCGTAGCTGGCCGTAGCCGCGACGCTCATCCCGTGAGAGAACATCCGTCTGAGTGATATGCGCGTTTGCGGATCAGCGAGCCCGATAATGACGTGGCTTGCCTCGGTCTCTCATGGGGTGAACACCAAGGGTGCGATGGAAGTAATCCCCGTGGCGCGAGGTCGGGAGATTGTTGGGGAAAGTGTCTTGTGCCGTGGCTGCGAGGCAATGCTCGCACCG
>CAYQCZ010000660.1:0-2231 GCA_964415955.1 uncultured Verrucomicrobiota bacterium
ACCTCGTCGCCAACAAACAACACAAAGCTGGAGATTAAATCAGCGTTTCCCTAACTGTTCTTCACGACTCTGACTCGATTCACGCCACGCTTACCCAGGGGCCGCTCTTAACCAATTCACCCCAATCCTCACAACTCCCGGATGTAAACATTTCTGAACTGCATCAGTGCTGAGGCTGGGCTGAATTCACCGGTCTTGGCGTTCTTGCCACCGTGATGCTGCAGGGCAATCCGGCCCCGTTCAGGCACATCGGGCAACTGGGCATTGGCCAGAACTACACGTCCGTTCAAGACCACGGTCAACCGGTCGCCGCGCATGGTGATCTCGAAGGTGTTCCATTCGCCCACGGGTTTGTCCGCCTTCACCAGCGGGGTGACACCGGCCCGCACCTCCGGGGGCATGGCCTTGTTCATGCGGTAGCCATAGACCTCGCCTGAGCCGATGGGCCAGCACCAGATGTTGACCTGGGCCTTGGAGGTGCCGCGCAGGTAGATGCCCGAATCCGCGTTGGGCAACGGCACCTTGATCTCCTTGCCGTCTGCATCGAGTTTGTGCGTGCCATCGGGCAGGACCACCGGCACAGGATACAGCCCGGTAGTCTCCTTGATGCGCCATTCGATGTGCAGGACGAAGTCGCCATACTCCTTCTCAGTCCAGAGGTTCTTGTCCCCCTTGGCTTCGCTCTGTGCGTCGTAGTCGATCACGCCATCCAGCACCCGCCAGTGGCCGTTGTCGCCTTCGGGCAACGTCCAACCAGTGAAATCCTTTCCGTTGAACAACTGCGTGAAGCCGCGCCATGGATCGTCCGATCCCTTGAAATGATCCTCGGCAGAATGCGCCATTCCGGGTGCCAGCAGACACATCAGCGCAACAATTTCGATCAGGTGTTTGGGTGCTTTCATTTGCATGATCTTGGGTTTGGTTCAACGTCCACGCCCGGTAAACCGATGTCCTTTCACCGGCATGCGGACGGAGTAGAGGGATTTCTGGGCCGTGACATAAAGCGTCTTCAAGTCCCTGCCGCCAAAAGTGCAGTTGGCCGGGCCTTCCGGAAAACGAATGACTCCAAGTGTCTGCCCCTTGGGGCTGACAATCTGCACCGCCTTCTGCGAGGGCAAGGTCAGGTAAAGATTCCCCTTCACATCGACCGTCATGCCGTCGCCACCACCTGTCTTGCCGTCCGCACTCTTGATGATCTCGCAGAAATTGCCGCCTTCACCCAACTGGCCCGGTTTCACCACCGGCCATGCCATCAGGTGATCCGCCGAGGATGGCAGCACGTAGAGAGTCTTTTCGTCCGGCGAAAGGATGATGCCGTTGGGCTTGGGCTGGTCACTCAACAGGCGCGTGACCTTGTTGCCCCTGCCGATGTAATACACCGCGTAAGTGCCCTGTGGATTGGGCTGCTGGCCGAACTGCGGGTCGGTGAAATAAATTCCGCCGTGACGGTCGATCACCAGGTCATTGGGGGCATTGAAAGGTTTGCCCTCGAACTGATCGGCGATCACTTCCACGTCCTTTGTTTTTGGGTTGAAGGCAATCACCCGCCCTGCCCCACCCTGGCATGCAATCAGCCGTCCGCTGGCCCCCACCATCAATCCGTTGCAACGCTGGCTCTGGTCCCAGACCGTGGACAAGGAACCCTTTACATCCAACCGATGAATGCGGCTGGGCGGAATGTCGGTAAAATAGAGATTGCCCGAACGATCCGTGGCCGGACCTTCGGTGAAGGTGAAGCCGGAGCGTTCAAGCACCACGTCGCCCACTTCGCCCAGGCCTCCGATGGCCTGCCCGGCATGACCATGGAAGGAAAGACCGGCGGAAAGTGTCCAAACGGCAGCAAGGGCTGAAAGATGCTTCATCGTAAGCGGGTGTTGTTGCGCCTGTGATATGCACGCAATGGGGTGTTTTGCCAAGCAAACTGGGAGGCAAAATGGTCGGGGCGGAGAGATTTGAACTCTCGACCTCTTGCACCCCAAGCAAGCGCGCTAGCCAGGCTACGCTACGCCCCGAACCATTGTTGTCCTGTGAAACAGGACAGGCGGATACTAGGTGCGGGCGACCTTATTTCAACAACTTTCATGTCTGACCGCAATTTCATGGTTGCAACCCTGTGCGCTGGACATGCCGCGTCCAGTCCAACCAATATGGGCGCATGAAACACCTCCTGCCACTGCTCACGATGGGTCTGGCCTGTTCCATTCTGCCCACCACGGCCGCCGAAAAGAAGC
>CAYQCZ010000661.1:0-2228 GCA_964415955.1 uncultured Verrucomicrobiota bacterium
GCGCGTGGCACGGATGCTCGACTGTATCCCTGGGGCAATGAATTCGACACCAACCGCTGCAACATGCGTCCTCGCTCATTCGAAATGGAAGCTGGAGCGCAACTGTGCCTGAACACGAATGCAAGCACACGGGGCAAGCTTCCCGTGGGCAGTTTTCCATCCGGCACCGGCCCTTATGGTGCGCTCGACATGTGCGGCAACGTCTGGGAGTGGGTCAGCGACGTGCACCAGGAGGACACATGGTTCGGACTGCTGGGTGAATCGCACCCCATTGGCCTGTTGCGCGGCGGCGCCTACGGCTACGGTCCACGCCAGGGGCAGACCACCTATCAGGCCTTCGAACCACTCAATGCCACATGCAATGACACCGGTTTCCGGTGCGCCAAGGACGCCACGGCCTTGCGCTGAAATGCGCAATCAGCAGGCATTGAAGAAGGCTGGTGAAAGAGATCGTGGGGGTTCATAAAGCAGCAAGCACTCATCGTTCACAGCCATGATCACGCACACGCATTCATCCGCCCGTTCCACATTCCTGAAAGTGCCGTCGTTCGAACTGTCCATGCGCCACCACATGCCGGTCTTGATGGTGGTGGCGCTGCTCTTGATGGCAGGGCATTCATCGCGGGCGGCAACTTCTGCCTCCAAGCCCAACGTGCTTTTGATTCTGGCCGACGACATGGGCTATTCGGACGCAGGCTGCTATGGCGGCGAAATACAGACACCTGCGTTGGACGCCCTTGCCGCAGGCGGATTGCGATTCACCCAGTTCTACAACACGGCGCGGTGCTGGCCGACGCGGGGTGCGGTGATGACGGGCTATTATGCCCAGCAAATCCGCCGTGACAGCGTGCCGGGCGTGCCAAGCGGCGGTGGCAACCGGGGCATCCGCCCCTCATGGGCGCCGTTGCTGTCCTCGCTGCTGAAGACTGAGGGCTATCGCACGTATCACTCCGGAAAATGGCACATCGATGGAGAGCCGCTGGAGAACGGCTTCGATCGTTCCTACGACCTGCTGACGGGTCAGAACAATTACTTCAAGGCGCGTGGCAACCGCGAAAACGGCAGGCCGGTCGGGGAAACGGATGGTTTTTACGCCACCACAGGCATTGCGGATCATGCGCTCAACTGCCTCAAGGAACACGCCTCCGATTTCAAGGAACAGCCTTTTTTTCATTATGTTTGTTTCACAGCGCCGCACTTCCCGCTGCATGCGCTTCCGGAGGACATCGCCATTTACGACAACATGTATCTCAAGGGGTGGAACGAGATTCAGCGCAACCGATACGCCCGGTTGAAGAAACTCGGAATCGCGAGCCATGAGCTTCCGCCCATGGAGCGTGAAGTGGGGCCGCCCTATGATTTTCCGGATGCATTTCCGGTTCTTGGCCCGGGCGAAATCAATCGTCCACTGCCATGGACGGAGCTGACCACGGAGCAGCGCACCTTTCAGGCCGGGAAAATGGCCATTCACGCCGCCATGGTTCATCGCATGGACATCGAAATCGGACGGCTGGTGGCCCAGATCAAATCCATGGGTGCACTGGAGAACACGCTGATCATGTTTCTCTCCGACAACGGTGCGAGCGCCGAGATCATGGTGCGCGGCGACGGGCACGATCCCAAGGCGCCCATGGGTTCCGCCGCCACGTATCTGTGCCTTGGGCCTGGCTTTTCGAGCGCTGCAAACACGCCGTTTCGCCGTCACAAGACGTGGGTTCACGAAGGCGGCATCAGCACGCCGTTCATTGTCCACTGGCCCGCAGGGATCAAAGCGTCCGGCGAACTGAGGCACAACCCCGCGCATGTGATCGACATTGTGCCCACGGTGCTGGAAATCGCAGGCGTCAGGAAACCATCCGTCATGAATGGCCAGCCAGTGCCACCGTCCCCCGGTCAGAGCCTCGTCCCGGCATTTCAGAAGGACGGCTCCATGAGACAAGGGACATTGTGGTGGATGCACGAGGCCAACCGCGCCCTGCGCATGGGCGATTGGAAGATCGTGGCTTCGGGCAAGGATGCACCGTGGGAACTCTATGATCTGTCCAAAGACCGGGGGGAAATGAGCAACCTTGCCGCGGCCATGCCTGACAAGGCGAAGGAACTGGCCGCGCGCTGGGAGGCGGAATGGCAGGAAATCCTCAGGCTGGCGCGGTCAGACCTACCGGCCCCACCCGGTGCAGGGCCTGAATCAGCCCTTTGGCGATCCGATCCACGACCCGGGACTTGAC
>CAYQCZ010000662.1:0-2222 GCA_964415955.1 uncultured Verrucomicrobiota bacterium
AAAGCCGTTCAACGCGCCCAATGACGTTGTTGTTCATCCAGATGGCGGCATCTGGTTCACCGACCCCGGCTACGGCAGCATGATGAACTATGAGGGCAACAAGGGGCCGCTGGAGTTGAAGGAGGCCGTGTATCGCATCGACCCCAAGACCGCAAAAATCGACAAGGTCACGGACGACATCGTGAAGCCCAACGGACTGTGCTTTTCGCCCGATTACAAGAAACTTTACGTGGCTGACACCGACTCCAAGAGGAGGAACATCAAGGTCTGGAATGTGACCAATGAAACCAGGCTCGGCAGCGGACGGGAATTCGTGAAAATGGCATTTCCGAAGCAGGCCATCGAAACCCGGGAGGGGAAAATTACGATCGGTGGTGATGGCGGTTCCGATGGCATTCGCTGCGATGTGGACGGCAACGTGTGGTCTGCAGCGGGCTGGGCAGGCGCGGGTTTTGACGGCGTGCATGTTTTCAGCCCTGAAGGTGACCGCATCGGCATGATTTTGCTGCCGGAGATCTGCTCAAACCTTTGTTTTGGTGGCAGGAAACGCAACCGACTGTTCATGACGGCCAGCACATCCGTCTATGCAGTGTATGTCGAGACACAGGGTGCGCACATCACCTGAACCCGTATTGAGTCATGCCCTGCCGGAGGAGGCTTCGGCGGGCGAGATTCTCTGAAACTTATGATCCGGAGCATTGTTGGAGTTGCCATGGCCGAAGCCCATGGCCGGGTGTGCCGGCATTGCCGAAGGTTCCCAGAAAACCGTTTGACTTGAAAGGGCATCGACAAAGATAATGAGCAGCACCAAACCACCTATGGCACGACTCGTAGTCCTATCGGAAGGCTTCACCGGTCTCTCCTACGAAATTAAAGCGGAAGTGACAACCGTGGGCCGCGTCGATGACAACGCGTGGCAGATTGCGGACGCCTCGGTGTCGAGCCATCACGCGGAAATACATCTCAGGGGGGATGGTGTGTGGATCAAGGATTTGGATTCCACCAACGGCAGCTTCATTGACGGCGAGCCGATCACCGAAGCCCCCCTCAAACCCGGCCAGATATTGCGCCTTGGCGAGATTGACATGCGCCTTGAAGTGGCCACCGCAGCAGACAAGAAGGCAGCCGCATCCACCCAGACTCGCGTCATTCCTCAGGGTGTGAAGATGAGCGATCTTGAGCGCGGTCGCCCGAAGACGGCCCCCGAAACGTCTGCGATGTTCAAGAAGAAGAGCGACAAGGGCACCAAAATCTTCGTCATGGTCGCCATTGGGGTGCTGGTCGCGGTGGTCATTGCCCTGGTGATCGTCGTCATCAAGTTGAAGTCCTGACGCCGCCGACCTGCGGCAAGACCGGCCTCAACCCATCCGAAGGGCCTTTGCGACCTCTTTCGCGGCGTAGGTGATGATGATGTCCGCGCCTGCCCTGCGCAGCCCCAGCAAGACCTCCATCATCACAGCAGCCTCGTCCACCCATCCATTGGCGGCAGCGGCCTTGATCATGGAATACTCGCCGCTGACTGCATAGGCCGCTGTCGGCAGTCCGAAGGTGTTCTTGACCCTGTAAACAATGTCCAGGTAGGCCAGTGCCGGCTTGACCATGACAATGTCGGCACCTTCCGCCACATCGAGCGCAACTTCCCGGAGCGCCTCATCGCCGTTGGCCGGGTCCATCTGATAGCTTCGTCGGTCCCCAAATTTGGGTGCGGACCCGGCTGCCTCGCGGAACGGGCCGTAAAAAGCGGAGGCATACTTGGCTGCATAGGACATGATGGGCTTGTCGGTGAATCCAGCCTGGTCCAACGCCCGCCGTATGGCCGCCACCCGTCCGTCCATCATGTCGCTGGGCGCCACAAGATCGGCCCCCGCTTCAACGTGGCTGAGCGCGGTGCGCGCCAGCAGGGGCAGGGTGCCGTCATTTTCAATGCGCACCCCACCAGCACTCTTGCTGGCGATGCCGCAATGGCCGTGGCTCATGTATTCGCACAGGCAGACATCCGTGATCACAAACAAGTCCGGCAGTTCCTTCTTCAGCAGTCGCACGGTCTTCTGAACGACGCCGTTTCGTGAGTATGCGCCGGATGCCCTCATGTCCTTTTTGTCCGGGATGCCGAACAGCAGGATGCCGGGCACGCCATCCTTGTGGGCCGCTTCGGCCTCCTTCAACAGCAGATCGGACGAAAGCTGAAACACGCCCGGCATGGAAGCAACAGCCACGCGCTC
>CAYQCZ010000663.1:0-2210 GCA_964415955.1 uncultured Verrucomicrobiota bacterium
TCGATTGGGCGCTACCCGGCAACGAAGGCTGTGGCAGTTGCCCGGACAACCTGCCTCCGGAAAAGGAGCGGCTCTGCGAGATTGATCGTCAGGGCTGAATACATCCGCAGGTGACGTCTTCAACGTCCCGGCGGTCAACAAAAGGATAAACCTGAAAGAAGCTGCGTAGGGTGCAGTGAGGCGTAACCGAACCCCACCGATACCACGCAGGCACCGCTCCCGGGCCGCGAACGCGCAAGTCGCTGCGCTCACTGTCGCCCTACGCCTTTCATGATCAGGGGGTGACCGCAGACCATGACCGTTCGCGTGTCAATCGATGACAACGGATTCAAGGTATCTCTTTGGACTCCTGGAGTTGCTCTTCAATGGGACTTCGCGGGTCGCTGATATTGTTTCTCTCACTCGACAGGGGGTTTCATGCGTATTCTGGTTTCTGGTGGCACCGGTTTCATCGGGCAGGCGTTGTGCCCACAGCTGGTGCGAGGCGGCCACGACGTTATCGTCTGGAGTCGTCAGGCACATCCAAAGGTCGCTGACGGCGTTACGGCGATCCAGCGTCTCGACGCATTGACTGGGCCGAACCCGGATGCGGTCATCAATCTCGCCGGGGCGTCGATCGCGGATGGCAGATGGACGGAGGCACGCAAAAGGCTCCTTGTGGACTCGCGCGTGGAGACAACCGGAAAACTGGTGGAATGGATGCGTGCCATGGAAAACCCACCCAAGGCCCTGATTTCGGCCTCGGCCGTCGGCTACTACGGCGAACAGGGCGACCGCGTCATCACCGAAGACACGCCACCGACAGCCGGTTTCACCCATGATCTCTGTGTCCAGTGGGAGAATGAAGCGCTGAAGGCGGAATCCCTGGGCGTGCGCGTCAGCCTGGTTCGCACCGGCGTGGTACTGGACCATGATGGTGGCGCCCTGGCCAAGATGCTGTTTCCGTTCAAAATGGGCGTCGGCGGGCGCCTCGGCTCCGGTAAGCACTACTTCCCATGGATCCACCGCGCCGACATCGTGGCGATCTACCAATGGCTGATGGAAAACGAGCAGGCCTCGGGTCCCTACAATGCGAGCGCCCCGAATCCAGTCACCAACGCAGAGTTCACTCGCGCCCTGGGCAAGGCCCTGAAACGCCCCACCCCGTTCCCGATGCCAGAGCCGATCCTGCGTCTGCTGTTCGGCGAGATGGCCGAGCTCCTGCTGGTCAGCAACCGCATGATGCCGAAACGCCTCCTGGATGAAGGCTTCGAATTCCGTTACCCGGAACTGAAACAGGCACTTCACGCCATTTTGGGGTGACCCGGAAAGCTTGGTGTCTTGCGGTGCCTGAAAGGCACGACCGGCAATCTCAACAAGACGGTCGGTGTCTCCCAGAGCGCTGACCCGAATGGAACGCGGCTACAGCATCTCCTTCCTTATCTGTGAGCATCCTCACGAACGGCAACCCCTGGCTTCTACGACCATCCACCGGCGCCGGCCAGCCAGAGGGGTGCCCTTTGACATGATTTGATATGGCCCCACTGTCCGCCCTGGTGTCCTGTCACGAAAAACCCCGCCTCTCGGCGGGGTCCTATAACTCGCGGCGCTCAGTCCCAATCGTAGAGATACGCCATATCTTTGTAGATGAGCGGGGGCAGCAACTTGGTGCTATAGGGCAGCGCCTGATGATACCGCCAGCCGTTCTTGTCCAGATCGTTCAACACACCGTCATGATTCAGGTCGACGGGTTGGACCTCAACACTTCCGTCCTCCTGTGTCTTCGGGGCTGTCAAGTAAATACCCACAAAGCCTTCCCAGATGTTTCGAACATTCGTATAACCGGCATCGGCAAGAAGGTTGGATGCGGCTACACTGCGAACTCCGGTCCGGCAGAGAGTATAGATGGGTCTGTCCTTGTCCGGAATGATGTGTTGAACATATGTCAGGAATGCAGTGTCATCCTGCGCCATACGTTCCCCAGCGCCCGTCTTGCATGCACCATCGGGATGCCTCGTCTCGCAGGGCTGATAGACAAAGGGATACGGCACGTTATACGCGCCTTCCGGATGGCCCGCCTTGTATTCAGGCGTGCTCCTGACATCGAGTATGACCGAGCGTTCGGACGGTTTGCTCCAGCGCCCCTGTTTCAGGACTGCATTGACGAATGCTTCCGCGGGACTGATCTGTGACTTGTAATACCCGCACAACCCCGAACGGCTTTCATCAAA
>CAYQCZ010000664.1:0-2205 GCA_964415955.1 uncultured Verrucomicrobiota bacterium
TGTCAATCCGGCCAGAAAACGGCGCTTCTTACGACGGCACTGCGGCACTTAACAGGTGACCTTGACCAACGCCAATTCCACGGGCAACAACTTCCCCTTCCGACTGAACACGCTCGCGGTGATTGGCGACTTTGACCCGGCGGACGGCGACGGCAATGGCCTTGTGCTGGCGGGTGAGGGACGCACCATCGGCTTCTGGAAGCACCAGTGCACCGTGGCCATCACCCGCAAGGGCAGGGCGCAGATCGATGCGGCAACGCTGCTCGCACTCATCCGCGCGGTGCCACCACTTTACCTGGCACAGCCGTTCCAGTTCACTGCCGGACTTGAATACAAGGAGGCCCTCGCCGTGATGGAAGCGCGCACAAGCGACGCGGTGGAGCTGCTCAAAAAACAACTGCTGGCCACTGAATTAAACCACGTCGCCGCCATGGGGCTGGCCGACAAGGCACTGCAAGGGGTGATCATCAACTGGGCGGAGTATGTTGCCGCCAATGGTCCTCAATTCAGCCGGGCCGACATTCTGACGGCACAGGTCATCTGCGACCTGATCAACAACATGGGTCACTGATCCGTCAGTCAAAGCCGTCACGCAGCCGCGCCTTCAGGAGCGAAAGTTCCAGTCGGCGCGGCTGTATTTTTCCGCAACAAGCTTCTGGATACCCTCCTCCGGCCATGACTCCAGCGGCCGGTGGCAATGCCACACAGCCTTGATGGCATCGATGCACACCTGTGGCGACACGTGCAGATTGGTGAGAAAATCGCCGTGGGAACGGTCGCGACGGTAATCCGGTTGTCGCGATGGCATGGGCAGGAGCCGCGAGACCATGCCCAGGTCGAAATCGAGCAGCAGCGTTCCATGAAAAAGAACCGAGTGACGCTTCCGACGCTGCGCGTTGCCTGAGAATTTGCGTCCCTCCAGGGTGAGATCCGTGCAGCCGTCCCAACTCACGGGCCTGCCAAGCGCCCGTGTAAGGGCAGTGCTCATGCGCTCCATGATGAAACGATTGGTGGAAGTGACGGATTCGAGGCCCGGGTCCGATGCGATTGGCAGGATGATGGAATAATTCAAGCAGCCCGGTCCCTGAACCACCGTCCCGCCACCACTGCACCGGCGAAGCACGGGCACGCCCAGTTGCTCACACTCCGGAAGGTTCACCTCGAGGGCGGCCTTGTTGCCAAACCCCAGCACGACAAACGGATGGGCCGGCAGCCAGAACCGGAGGACGCCATTGTCGGGTCCGGTGCCCGCCTCCTGCACGGCGTCACATGCATCCAGCAATGCCTCGTCGCAGGCGAGATCACCCGCCGGGTTAAGCAATGTTAATTCGAGGTATTTCATTGGTGCGATGGACGGGCTTGATCTATTTTGCCTGCCGTTCGCGCGGACTTTGAGCGCGGACCGGAGAGAGCAACAATGAAAAATGACAGCGCCAAAAAGGGGATGACGGACATGATGTCCGCGCGTCAGGGTGCCGACAGCGACACGTGGTTCAAGACACTGGAGCAGTTGATCGATGTGGCGCTGGCCAATCAGCACTCGGATCAGCATGCGTTGTTCCTGGAGCGTCTGGTGCAGCATTTCCGCAACGAAGGCGTGGATGTGCCCGCCCCGGTCAGCACGCCCTACCTGAACACCATCCCGCCGGAGAAACAGCCCGAATACCCCGGCGACTGGCGCACCGAGGTGCGGATCAAAAGCCTGATCCGCTGGAACGCCATGGCCATGGTGGTGAACGCCAACCGCCTGCACAGCGGCCTGGGCGGCCACATCTCCACCTTCGCGTCGTCGGCCACACTTTACGAAGTGGGTTACAACCATTTCTTCCACGGCGGCGACGGCGACCGTCCGGCGGACATGATTTTTTTCCAGGGCCACGCGACACCGGGAAATTACGCCCGCGCCTTTCTGGAAAGGCGTCTGGACGAGCATCATCTGCAGCATTTCCGGCAGGAACTGGCCGAAGGCGGCGGATTGTCCAGCTATCCGCACCCGTATTTGATGCCGGAATTCTGGCAGTTTCCCACGGTGTCGATGGGGCTTGGTCCGCTGCTCTCGATTTATCAGGCGCGGTTCAACCGCTACCTGCAGGCGCGCGGGCTCGCCCCCTGGAAGCCTGAAAACGAGCCCAAGGTTTGGAACTTCGGCGGCGACGGCGAAACGGATGAACCGGAAACACTCGGGTCATTGACACTCGCCACGCG
>CAYQCZ010000665.1:0-2201 GCA_964415955.1 uncultured Verrucomicrobiota bacterium
CCCGTGCAGCTTGACGGTTTCTCCTTTCCGGAAGCGGACCAGCATCTGCTGGCAAAGCTGAAGGGCGATCCAGCGTTGTGGGGCGGCGGGCAGGCGGATGCACCGGCAAACTGACCCGCATTCTACCCCCGCATCAGGGTTCCCGAGCGCCATTCCTTCTCACGCTTTGACCGCAACAGTTTGCATCCCTGCGCCTCAAACGCCTGGCGAACCTCCCCAAACTGCCGTTGCAGAATGCCCGCCACAACCAGCCTGCCACCGGGTCTGACCTGCGCCGTGATGCGCCCGGCCTCCTCCACCAGCAGGACCGCCAGCAGGTTGGCACAGACGAGATCGAATGTTCTCCGCGGCCTCAAAGGCAGCCGTTTCACGTCCATTTGACGGAGGGCAACAGCACCCGTGACACCGTTGATCCCAAGGTTTTCCCCTGCCACCCGGATGGACTCTGGATCAAAGTCAAACGCCTCGACAGGTGAACAACCCAGCTTCACCGCAGCGATGGCGAGCAGGCCCGACCCGGTTCCGATGTCCAGCATCGAAGCGCCCTTCACCTCCGAAGTCAGCCGCACGATTTCCTCGATGCAACAGGCCGTGGTGGGATGATGTCCGGTGCCAAAGCTCAGCCCCGGGTCCAGCGTGATGGCGATCTGGCGACGTGCTGGCCTGCGTCCGGACCAGGACGGCTTGAGCAATATCCTGTCCGCAATGACGACCGGTTTGAAGTGGCGTTTCCACGACTCGGCCCAGTCCTCGTTGCGCATCGACTCGACCTTCACCCGCGCTGGACAGCCGCCAGGATGCTGTTTCAATGCACGCAATGCGCCCTTGAAGCGGCGCATCGATGCCTCACCGCAGGCGACGCGGTCTGGGAGATAAACGGAGACATCTGTTTTCCTGGTGCGTTCATCCGTGTAGGCCGAGGCGGGGCTTTGAAAGAACGTCGTCATCAAGTCCGCAATCGCCTCCCCCGCCGTTGGAAGGGTGCGCACGGTCACGCGCCAGAGGGTGCCTTGTTTCATCGCAGATCGCGCCATGGGGTGAAGTTGAGAAGATCCATCTCGCAGCGATTGGCGCGGCGCAGCACCCGCGTGATGCTGGCATATTCCACATGCACCTTGGCGAATTCGGCGAGGGGCAGCTTCAACAACAGTGCAAGCATCATGCGGATGACGCCGCCATGGCAGACCACCGCCACGGTGCGGCCTTCCTGCCCCTGCAGGACGGTGTCGAGACCTCTTTCCACGCGCCCGGCATAGGCCGCTGCAGGCTCTGCGTTGGGAATGCGTCCCGCCGTGTATTCATCCAGCCAGGCAAAGGCGCTGACGCCAAACCGCGGCTCGATCTCGTTCCAGTGAAACCCGGTCCAGTCACCGAAATCCACCTCGCGGATGTCGTCCAGTGGCACGGCCTCAAGCCCAAGCGCATCTCCGATCGGTCTCGCCGTCGCACGGGCGCGTTTCATCGAACTGACGAACAGCGCATCGACGGCCTGCCCCCGGAGATAATCCGCCGTTTTCTGCGCCTGTTGTTCCCCGAATTTCGAGAGTTCCATGTCGATGCGCCCTCCGAACACGTGATGATAGCGCTCCTCGACCTCGCCATGACGAATCAACAGCAACTGTGTGATCGTGGACATGTGTGATGCTCCTCTGTGAAACCTCGAAACCGTCCTGCCATCAGGCGGACAACGCCGCCTCCTGGAGCGCGATCAACCGCCCGATGCCCGCCCGCCCAAGCGCCAGCATGCGCGCCAGTTGTTCATCGGTGAATGTGGACTCCTCGCCCGTTCCTTGCAGTTCGATGAACTCCCCCTTCCCCGTCATCACCAGATTCATGTCCACCGCAGCAGACACATCTTCCACATAGCACAGATCCAGCAGCGGAATTCCCTTCACCACGCCCACACTGACCGCGGCCACCTGGTTCTGGATGGGATCCTCCTTGAGTTTCCCTTCCTGCATGAGCTTGCGCAACGCCAGCCGCAGGGCCACCGCCGCACCGGTGATGGCCGCCGTCCGCGTGCCGCCATCCGCCTGCAACACATCACAGTCAATCCACAGCGTCCGCGACCCGACCTTTTCCAAATCCACTGCGGATCGTATCGCCCGCCCGATCAACCGCTGGATCTCCTGCGAACGCCCGTCAATCTTGCCCTTGGAGATGTCGCGCGGTTTGCGGGTGAGCGTTGAATACGGGAGCAT
>CAYQCZ010000666.1:0-2183 GCA_964415955.1 uncultured Verrucomicrobiota bacterium
GCCGTAAAGCACCGCGAGCCCACCGTCTTGGCTATAGGCGTGGGTTTTGGCGCGCATGTCCATGACGTAGTCCGGCAGGCGCACGAGCTCGGCGAACCCGCGTTCGGCAAAGGACTGGATGGCCACCGTGCGCGCGGCATTGAACTCGGCCTGGAGATGCTGGAGACCGCAATGCCGCGCCACCTCAATGACCTCGCGGATGAGCATGCCCGCCAGCCCCACGCCGCGATAACCGGGATGTGTGAGCAGGTGCGTCATGCCGATGTGCCGCTTCCAGCCGCCCTGGCGCTGCTCCAGAGTGGCCAGGCCGATGACCTTGCCATCCGCCAGCGCCAGCAGCGGCAGCCGCGTTTCAAAGTCCAAATCGCCAAACCAATCCCCCAGCAGCGCGGGGTTGCCGAGATGCTGCTTGATGAACATGCGCTCCACCTCGGGCACCTCGTGGAGGAATTTCAAAAAGCCGTCCTGATCGCTCTCCTCCATGGGGCGGATGAGGCATTGCACGCCGGTTTCCAGTGGCAGGCGCAGGGGGAATTTTTCGAGGGCTTGTTCGATCATGGCATGGGTGGGGAGTTCGCTCACCGCCAAGCAGTCCTTGTGCCACCGGCCACAGATCAGGCCGCCTTGCCACCACTCTGCCAAGGCAGGCTTGGTGATCCACAAATGAGGCATGGTGCCTTTGGATGCATGGTCCGCCTGACAGATATGAAGGAAGGGAGGGATTGGGGACGTGTATATCCGCCCCCCAATGTCCGTTTTTGCCAGTCATCCCATCCTTCGTCTCTTTGCCTCGCCCCAGCATTTGTGGCGGACGGTGTCGCTGGGCTTGAAGAGCATCTGGCTGAACAAGCTGCGCTCTTTTTTGACGGCGCTGGGCGTCATCTTTGGCGTGGCCTCGGTGGTGGCGATGCTGGCGATCGGCGAGGGCGCGAGCCATGAGGCGCAGGAGCAGATCCGCAAGCTGGGCAGCCAGAACATCATCCTGGAAAGCGTGAAGCCGCCGGATGGCCAGGGCTCCACGGGCGAGACGCGCAGCATGATCATTGAGTACGGACTCACGATGCGGGACATCCAGCAGATCCGCCAGACAGTGCCGGGCGTGAGCGTGGTGGTGCCCAGCCGCATGATCACCGAGAATGTCTGGAATCTGGACCGCAGCGTGGACGCGCAGATCATGGGCGTGCTGCCGGTGTATCCCGAAATGCGCAACCGCCGCGTCTTGCAGGGCCGCTTTTTCACCGAACTGGAGATGCGGGAAAAACTGCCCGTCTGCGTGCTCAATGAGACGGCTGCGTCGCGGCTGTTCCCGCTCTCCACGCCGACGGGCAAGTCGGTGCGCGTGAAGGGCTTCTATTACAAGATCGTGGGCATCCTCGAAGACGAGGGCCAGCGCGTGGGCACGGACTCGGGCTCCTCCAGCAGCAACGCCTCCGCCCAGCTCATGCTGCCCTACGCCACGCTCATGGACCAGTATGGCGAGACGTTTTTCCGCTTCCGCAGCGGCAGCTTCGAGGCGGAGAAGGTGGAGTTTCACGAGGCCGTGGTGCGCGTGGATGATGTGAATCAAGTGGAGAGCCGCGCCAATGCCATCCGCCATCTGCTGGCGAAGAATCACAAAAAGGAGGACTGGCGCATCATCGTGCCGGTGGAGCTGCTGCGGCAGGCGGAGCGCACGAAGCAGATCTTCAGCATCGTGCTCGGCAGCATCGCGGCCATCTCGCTGCTGGTGGGCGGCATCGGCATCATGAACATCATGCTCGCCAGCGTCACCGAGCGCACGCGTGAGATCGGCATCCGCCGCGCCATGGGCGCGCGGCAGGCGGACATCGTGCTGCAATTCCTCGTGGAAACCGTGCTGCTCTCCGGCGCGGGCGGCATCATCGGCGTGGTGCTCGGCGTGTCCATCCCGGTGGCGGTGGAGCACTTCGCGGGTGTCACCACGGTGGTGAAAATATGGTCACCCGCGCTGGCCTTCCTCATCTCCGTGCTCACCGGCATCGGCTTCGGCATCTACCCGGCCCGGCGCGCGGCGCGCATGAATCCGGTGGAGGCGCTGCGGCATGAGTGAGTTTGACGGGTAAAGAGCGCCGCGGCAGGGCGGGCATTCTGCCTGCCACGGGTGGACCGGGCATTTTGCCCGGCTTTACCGGAAACGGGCAGAATGCCCGTTTCACCCGGGTCAG
>CAYQCZ010000667.1:0-2168 GCA_964415955.1 uncultured Verrucomicrobiota bacterium
CCGGGCTTCACTGCCACCACGTAATTGCCACCGCCGCCGCTGCCACAGCTTCCGAGGATCACGTCGTCACCAATCAGCGGCGAACTGCAGCTGCGCTTGTCGAAGGCGTCCTTGTAGCTCCACAGCACCTTGCCCGTGTCGGGATCGACGCCGCTGATGCCATGGGACTGGCTGTTGAAGATCATCTGCGGCTTGCCGCCCTTGGGCGTGTAGAGGCAGGGCGTGGAGTAGGCCATCGAGGTCGTCTCGCGGGAGGTCTGCCAGACGGTTTCGCCCGTCTTCGCATCCACGGCCAGGATGGAGCTGACTGGATCGTGCTGTGATCTGGCCTGCTCCTTGTTCTCCTGCTCGTTGGTGATGAAAATCTTTCCATCATGAACGACGGGGGAGGAACCACACCCGTGCTGGCTGACAAACCGGCCAAAATCACGCTGCCAGAGCTGCTTGCCGCCGTGGTCAAAGGCCGTCAGCACAAAATGCTCCGGATCATCCCACAGCACATACAGCCGGTCTGCATCCACCGCAGGCGTGGAAGAGGCGTAGCTGTTGAACTTGTGCCGGTGCGAGGCGATGAGCGGCGATTCCGTTTTCCAAAGCTGTTTTCCGTCGCGGGCATCGTAACAGGCGACCGTGATGCCGCCCTTCTGACTGTCCGTTGAAGTGATGAAAATCTTGTGGCCCCAGAGCACCGGCGAGGAGTGTCCGCTGCCGGGAAGTGCCACCTTCCAACGGATGTCATCCGCGCCAACCTTTGAAGGGATGGTTTTGGCATCGCTGATGCCCGTGCCGTTGGGGCCACGGAAACGCGTCCATTCCTGGGCATGGAGGGTAAGTCCAAGGTGGAACAGGACGATGAACATCCATGGGGAGGTGACGGTTGTTTTCATGTGATTGGATGAATGGTGGACGGGATTCTATGAACAGGGATTGAAAAGAAAAGGGTTTCCCAAGCAGCTACCGCGGCCGGGGGGAGGAAGGGTGTGGTTGAAAGCGGGTGAGGTTTGGCGTGACCGTTGCAGGTAGGGCGCGCAGTCCCTTGCGCGCCGTTTTCTGGCAAGGTGGCATCGTTCGCGCTGCCACTGCCGTCCAGTTCTTGCGCCTGGCTTTGGCTCTGGTTCCCTCAAGCTTCACCCACTTTGAATCACACCACAGACACCCATAGAGGCTTGTTGAACTGCACAGCCAACCATACGCTCGGGCGATCCATCCATGAACCTGCATCTCGATGACAAGGTGGTGCTGCTCACAGGCGGCGCGAAAGGCATCGGACAAGCCACGATGCGGGCCTTTGCCGCCGAGGGCGCGCGTGTGCTGTTTCTGGATCGCGACGCCAAGGCTGGAAAAAAACTGGCCGCAGACTGCGCCCGATCAGGCCACGCTGTGTTCTTCAGCCATGCAAACCTCGCGAAACCTTCCGACTGCGAAAAGGCGGTGAAGGCCGCGCTACGGCGTTTTGGACGTATTGATGTGCTGGTCAACAACGCAGGTTTCAACGACGGCATTGCCCTGGGACGGCCGTTGAAGGAATTCGCTGGTTCACTGGAGCGCAATCTTTTCCACGTGTATGAGCTGACCCGGCTTTGTGCGCCGCACATCGCCAAGACCAAGGGGGCTGTCATCAACGTCAGTTCGAAAGTGAGTGTGACCGGGCAGGGTGCCACCTCCGGGTATGCGGCGGCCAAGGGCGCGATCAATGCGCTGACCCGTGAGTGGGCGCTGGCGCTGGCGCCTCAGGGTGTGCGTGTGAACACCGTCGTGCCGGCCGAATGCGACACGGACTCCTACCGTGCGTGGTTTGCCACGTTGAAGCATCCCATGAAAACACGTGCGGCCATCGAGCGCATGATTCCGCTGGGGCAGCGCATGACGCGCCCGGAGGAAATCGCCGACATGATCGTGTTTCTGGCCTCCGTGCGCGCCTCGCATGTCACCGGGCAGCTCGTGTTCGTGGATGGCGGCTACACGCATCTGGACCGGGCGTTTGGCCATGATCACTCCAAGTGGAGTTGAAATCCCACCGCAGAAACTGGCCGGGCAAACATGTCATTTGCCTCCGGAGGAATTGAAGTCATCTTCCGCCGCATGAGTGCGTCACCCACCATCGTCTGGTTTCGTCAGGATTTGCGGCTCGCGGATCAGCCGGCACTCGCTGATGCCGTAAAGTATGG
>CAYQCZ010000668.1:0-2164 GCA_964415955.1 uncultured Verrucomicrobiota bacterium
GCCAGCATCTCCGCCGGCATGGAGAAATGCGTGATCAACTCGTCCCCATCCAGTTCGAAGTGCACATGGTGCTTCCACTCCGTCTTCGTATCGTCGTTTTGAATGAGTGCATTGACCTCCGGTCCGGTGAGTTTGAGGACAGCCGCGTTGGAGAAAACGTAGGCCATGGCAAAGTCGGCAACCCGGTTGGTCAGCGCTGCATAATCAGCGGACTTCAATTCGGTGACCGGCAGTGTGATTGCGCTCTCGCTGGTGTAACGATTGACAAGCATGGAGGGGACGGAGCGGATGAGCAGGGCCATCGCAATGACACCGAGGATCATCAGCACCAGGGTGGTCACACATCCGTGGAAGAAGCATCCACGGGATGGTTTCTTTCCTTGGCGGCTCATCTTGCAAGCGGTCGCACGATTACAACAGTCCTCCCCTTGCTCAGTTTCAATGGCAAGCAACACAAATCCGCCATCTGATGGGGCTGCATGATGATTTCAAAGGTTCCTGATAAGGCTTCCCGGCTCCATCGTGCGATCGGATTAAAAATACGGTCCGAGACGATGGAGTGCGTTCTGACGGCTGTTGTTAAGGGGATGCTGGGCCAAAACACGGTATTTCTCGATCAAATCAGGTGTTTTATGGCCCATCTGACAAAGGAATTCGATGAGGCATGTGGCATCATGCGCCACCCAGTCATAGACCACCTCGTCGGAAAGCAGGCGCCGGTCAGACCATGTGCGGTTCAAGCAATCCCGCAGCACCCCCACAGCCTCCGGCCATCGGTGAAAACAAAGAGCCTGATAAAATGGCTCGCCTTTTCCGACCGGGCAGGTCCTGCAGGCTTCTGAAATGAATTTCAATGACTCCAGCTTTGGCAGATTGCGAACCACAGCGGTCGCGATCAATGCCCAAGTCTCGAAATCCCCCTGTTTGATGATGAATCTGAGTATGTCTGCGAGATGCGCAAACCGGGCCTGGGTGACCGCCTGGCAAAAATCATGTTTCTCCTTTGCCTCCCACCCGGGCCAGGCACTCGCCAGCTCATCAAGCGCTATGGTCGCCGACCCGTCTGCAAACTTGGATTCGCACACACGCATTTCCAAATCGTCGTCCTTGTAATGACGCGACCATCGGGTCTCATAGACTAATTCCATCATAATGCAGGCGACTTCCTCAAATAAACCTGCCCGGACGGTATCCGAACATGAGACCCTGATACAATTCAAAAGGAGATGAGGGGGTGCATTCCATCTGAATGCCCCTCTGAATCTGGAATCGCAACCACAAGGCAGCCAACGCTCACACAAGGCCAAATCGACGGTGTCGCCGCGTATACTCCTCAAGGGCTTCGTATAACTGTGGCTTCCTGAAATCAGGCCACAGGGTCTGGGTGACAACCAGTTCGGCATAGGATATCTGCCAAAGCAAAAAGTTGCTGACCCTCATTTCGCCACTGGTGCGGATCAGAAGATCTGGGTCTGGCCAGTTGTGGGTGTAGAGATGCTGTGAAATGATCTGCTCGTTGATTTCCTCCGGCTCCAACCGCCCGCTTTTCACCTTTTGAGCAATGCTTCTGGCCGCCTCCACCAGTTCCGTGCGCCCCCCGTAGCTCAGGGCAAGCACCAGTGTCAGTCCGTTGTTCTTCGCCAGCGCGGCCTTCGTCCGTTGAAGCTGCTCCTGAACGAATTCAGGAAGGCGGTAAATCTGCCCGATTGCTTCCAGACGCACATTGTTGCGATTCAGTTCACCAATCTCTCCCTTCAGAAAGCGTGCGAGATACTTCATCAGCGTATCCACCTCATCCTTGGGACGGTTCCAGTTCTCCACTGAAAACGCATAGAGGGTCAGGTATTGAATGCCCAGCTCCCCGCAAGCCCTGACTGTCGCTCGAACAGACTCCACTCCATGCCGGTGACCTTCCACTCGTGGCAACCCCTTTCCCTTGGCCCATCTACCGTTGCCATCCATGATGATCGCAATGTGGGCGGGCAGATTCTCCCTGGCCTGCGAGGAAAGTTGCGGTGCGGATGAACTCATTCGTCGGCCACATCCCTAACCTGTCTGGCAATTCCCGTAAACCCTGAATGCGGGGTCATGGTCCGGCCGGGGTGGGGTGGCCGGGTTGGGTGACGGGTGGTTACTGTGCCCGGATGACCCTGTAGTGCCGGGT
>CAYQCZ010000669.1:0-2149 GCA_964415955.1 uncultured Verrucomicrobiota bacterium
GACCAGTGCCGCCACTGTTTGGGTGATGTTGACGAAACCTCGTCGGCCGCGAATTTCAAACCAGAGGTGCTCGGTGAGCGATTTCATGATCAGATGAAGCGCCAAGCGCTGTCGCCTGCCAAGAACATCCGAAATCAATGCCGGGTGATTTTGCTCCCGTCATGCTGGATACAGTGGCAGGCTTTGCTGCGTCATCACATTTGATGTCGTAAAAGTCTGCACTGTTGCCGACCGGTTCCCTTGCCAACACAATGAGTGAAGCCATTCCCGATCCTGAAGCGGACCTCCAGCAGATGCACCCCGCGGACCTTGCGGATCAGGTGCAGCGGCTTGGTCCGGAGGAGGCGCAATCGGTGCTCAGCGCGCTTCCCAGCGAGCAGGCCGCTGCGGTGCTTTCGGAGTTGGAGGTGGAGCATGCGGAGCAGCTTCTTGAGGGGCTTTCAAGTGACGAGATCACGCGGTTGTTCCGCGAACTGCCGTCCGATGAGGCGGCGGATCTTGCCGCCGAGCTCAGGCCCGAGCGTTTGAACGAGGTTCTGGCCGGCCTGCCATCGGACCAGTCCCGGAAGGTGGCGCAACTGCTCCACTATCCCGAGGACACGGCCGGCGGCATCATGAGCGACCGTTTCATTGCGCTCAGGCCGGATCAGACGATTGGCGAGGTGCAGGCGATGCTTCGTGAGCGTGGGGAATCCATGGGCGAGGATGTCAGCTACCTCTACGTTCAGGATGCCGGTGGCAAACTGGTGGGAATCATCTCATTGCGCGACCTGGTGTTCAGACGCCCTGACAGGCGCGTGGGCGACATCATGAACAGGGAGGTCAAGGCGCTTCATGTGGACACGGACCAGGAGGAAATCGCGCGTCAATTCAGCCGCTATCATTATCTTGGACTTCCAGTGCTCGAAAAGGACGGGCGGTTGGTGGGCGTGGTGAAGGCCAATGATGTGCTCGAAGTCGCCAGTGAAGAGGCCACGGAGGACATGCAGCTCATGGTCGGTCTGTCGGGCGAGGAAAGGGCGCTCACACCCTGGAACAAGTCCATCGGCAAGCGACTGCCCTGGCTTTACATCAATCTGGCCACTGCATTCCTTGCAGCCGCCGTTGTTGGATTGTTTGAAAATGCCATCGCCGCACTGCCGGTCCTGGCAGTTTTTCTGCCGATCGTGGCCGGTCAGGGCGGCAATGCGGGCGCACAGACGCTGACCATCATCATCCGCGACCTGGCACTCGGGGAGATCGGTGTTGAAGATGGACGCAAGGCGCTCATCAAGGAGGTGATTCTGGGGTTGATCAACGGAGTCGCGATCGGCGTGGTGGTTGGGTTGATCGGTTGGTGGTGGAAGGGCAGCGCCGTCCTGGGAGCGGTGGTGGGGGCGGCCATGGTGCTGAACATGCTGGCGGCCGCCCTTTCAGGCGTGATGATTCCTTACAGCCTGAAGGCCCTTAAAATCGACCCGGCGCTGGCCTCCAGCATCTTTGTCACGACAGTGACGGATGTGGCAGGATTCTTCTTCTTCCTGGGGCTCGCTTCACTTGCCATGCAATGGCTTCAATGAAAAGAGGCCCGGCTTCATGTGCCGGGCCCCTTTCGAAAAGGTCATTGCCGCGCTGTTTATTTGCCTTCGGTGACACCCGTAAAGCTGTCCGTGCGGAAAGGCGAGGCGGGCAGTCCTTCCTTGTTGAAGAGGTTGACCACGGGATAATCCGCCCAGCCATAACGGACCGCCACGGGCTTGGCAACCGAGGGGTGGGACACCACCACGGTGTCGCCCTTGATCTCCGCATTGGCCCAGACGAATTTCTTGTCCTCACCGCAGATGGCGAAGCCAGTGAGTTTGTCGCCTTTGACCTCCAAACCACCGCCCACATGATCAAAGGACAATGTGGCCTCGTTTTTCTTCACCTTCATGTTTTTGAAGATGGGGCCGGAATGAACGATGCGTTCGCCGTAGGCGATGCCGCGCGCGGCCAATGCCAGGCGGGTGCCCACGGGCTCCTTCTTCGCGGGATGAATGTCATCCTTGTCCCCGGCATCGGTGATGACCACCATGCCCATGCGGGAGTTCTTCGTGGACATCAGCTGGGCTTCACGCAGTTCGGCCCAGTCGCTTTCCACAGGTTCCTTGGTGATGTCCTCGATGGAGCG
>CAYQCZ010000670.1:0-2145 GCA_964415955.1 uncultured Verrucomicrobiota bacterium
GGTTCGCTCCAGCAGTACACCGAGCAAGGCGTCAATATCCTTTTCGGAAAGGCTGGGCGGTTTCAAACACCAAGTGCAACACTCCAGTTCCGAGGAGTTGCATGACAAGAACGTACCAACAACTGAATGCAGAAGAGCGTGGCGTAGTGATGGCCATGAAGGTGCAGGAGTGCAGCGCGCGCGCCATCGCCGCCGTACTGGGACGGTCTCCCAGCACCATCTCGCGGGAGCTGCGGCGCAACGGCTACCAGAGTGAAGTCGAGCAGTGCCGGATGGGACGGCCGAGAATTGCGGGTGGCTATGACGCCAGTCGCGCAGGCAAGCGGGCCCGGCGAGTTCGCCGTGCGGCATGGCCGCAGCGCAAGCTGCGGCGGGATGGGCCTTTATGGAGCGAGGTCCGGGCTTTGCTGGCGCTCAAGCTCTCGCCCGAGCAGATCGCTGCCAAACTCAGGCAACGCCATCCCGGGCAGCCTCAATTGCAAGCCTCCCACGAGACCATCTATACCGCGATCTACGCGATGCCCAAGGGCGAACTTCGCCGTGAACTGGTCACGCTGCTGCGTCAGGGGCGAGGGGCGCGCAAGCCGCGCAGCCGCGGCGAGGACCGGCGTGGTTGCCTTCCAGAGATGCTGAGCATCCATGTGCGTCCGCCTGAGGCTAACGACCGGCTGCTGCCAGGCCATTGGGAGGGGGACCTGATGAAGGGCAAGGCCAACGCCTCGGCGGTCGGAACGCTGGTGTGCCGCCGCTCTCTGTTTGCCATGCTGGTCAAGCTCGATGGCAGCTCGGCCCTGGATGCGCTCAACGGGTTCACGCAGGCGTTTGCCCCGCTGCCGCCCGAGGTGCGCCAGACCCTGACGTACGACCAGGGCAAGGAGATGGCCCTGCATAAGAAGCTGGCCGAGAACACCGGATTGAAGATCTATTTTTGTGATCCGCATAGCCCCTGGCAGCGAGGTCTGAATGAGAACACCAACGGGTTGCTGCGCCAGTACCTGCCCAAAGGGACTGACCTGAGCGTGTTCTCACAGCGAGACCTCGATTACATGGCCTGGGAACTCAACATCCGGCCGCGCAAGAGCCTTGGCTGGCGAAGCCCCGCCGAGGTTTTCTTCGACAACGTCTTCATGGATAAAGCGGGCCTAATTCCTACTGTTGCACTTGGTGTTTGAAACCGCCAGGCAAAAGAAAGGCGACCCCCGTGTCTGCGTCCCCGCCGCTGCGCGGCGGGGCAACCTGCGGTGCTCGGCCGGCGGGGGAAGCGCGCAAACTCGCCCCTGCGGGGCTCAGACAGTGCGCGCTTCTTTCCCCCCGCCGCCCTGCGCTCCTCGGCGCAGCCACAGGGGGAGAAGAACCGTCACGAGCCATCGCTGCGCTCGGCCTTTGCGGCGATGGCGGCTTGTTGCTCTGTCGAACTCCTGACAGAGAGCGCGTCACTGGCAGGAGTGCCAGTGACACCGCGGGCGCACTCACGAAGAATCCGGTTTCCCTCAAAGCCTTGGTCCACGAGTGCACCTCCGCCGCATCGTTCTTCGAGTTGTCCTGTTGGTCGTGACCACGTTGCATGGCCAAGCCTTTGGCGCCATGATTTGCCGTGCGCCCGACAGGTACACGCCAGATGGTTATCGGCTCCCTGCGGACGCGGTAAGCGTCTGCGAACAGGCCAGGAATGTCCTCGGCTTTTTCAATGGTGTGGCAAACACCGAGTTCGACGCAAGACGTGGACTGGACGCGTTGGAAAAGGTCTCATACTCAGTCGCGACCCTCGGCGAGCGCAGTGTCTTGTTTTACAACCAGACGGCTTGTCGTGGGAGTGCCATTGGCAAGATCACCTGCCTCGGGGACCTGATCGAAGCATTCGCCCAACGTCATCAAGAGGTCCAGTCCGACTTTGATAACCGATGGGAGCTGTTCTGGGAGGCCATTAGCGGTCGAGCAGGACAAGGGGATAGTTGGACAGGCCGCATCCGGACCGCGGCCGCAGAAGCGTTGCCCCTCCTGGAACTCCTGCTGCCGGCGAAGATTCCAGGATGCATCTCGGTCAGTTGCAGGAGATCGCCAGGCGCGGGAATAACGTAGTACTCGTCGCGCATTCACAGGGAAATCTGTTCGTCAACCTGGCTGTTGATGCCATGAAACGGCTCG
>CAYQCZ010000671.1:0-2134 GCA_964415955.1 uncultured Verrucomicrobiota bacterium
GGAATGGATGTCAGTGCGTTTGGGCATGATGTAAAATCTTTCTTAGGGCGGCCTTTGACTGTGTGTGTGGCCTGCTGCGTCAGGCATGTGCGCTCTGCAAAACGGGCACGATGAAACACACCGGAAGGAGGCTTGAAAAGGAACTTTTCGCTTGCGAGGCCGTTGGACAACCCATCTGCTGGCCTGCGGCGCAAACCAGCCAGCCATCCGATGCACCGAAGTCCCGTTCAAACACCGCCCAAGGCGCGTCCGGCCAGGCTCGTGGAGGCGATGGTCCCCGTGGTGGTGCTGATGGTGGTCCTGCGCGAGGCCTTGGTGCGCTTCGATGGCACGGCCCACATCCCCCTGCTTCTGGCGGCGGCGGTGGCGGCGATGATGGGGCTCCGGCTTGGGCACCGGTGGGAGGCGCTGGAACAAGGGGCGGTGGACGGCATCACGATCGGTCTGAAGGCGGTTTTGATCCTGCTGGTCGTGGGGATTTTGATTGGCACATGGATCGCCTCGGGAATCGTGCCGGTGCTGATTTACCACGGACTGGCGTTGCTGAAGCCGTCGGTCTTCCTGGTGGCGGCGTGCGCCATCTGTTCGGTCGTTTCCATATCGACGGGCAGTTCGTGGACCACGGCCGGGACGGTGGGGATCGCGCTGGTCGGCGTGGGGCAGGGACTGGGCGTTTCACTGCCCATGACGGCCGGGGCGATTGTGTCGGGGGCTTATTTCGGGGACAAGCTCTCGCCTCTTTCCGACACCACCAATCTGGCTCCGGCGGTGGCGGGTTCGGAACTGTTCGAGCACGTGCGTTACATGCTGCACACCACCGTTCCAGCTCTGCTCCTCGCCTTGCTGGCGTATGCCGTCATGGGATGGAACAACGCCGGTCAGGCCGCCGATGTCGGCAAGGTGACCTTGATCCGTGAAACGCTTTCAAACAGCTTTGATTTGAATCCTGTGCTGCTGCTGCCGCCCATGCTGGTGATCGGGATGGTCGCGTTGCGCGTGCCCGCATTGCCGGCGTTGCTGGCCGGGGCGCTGATCGGTGCATTAATTGCCTTGGGCGTGCAAGGGGCATCGATGAAAAGCATTCTGGCTGCAGCGCAAACGGGGTATGTGGCCAAAACCGGCGTGGAATCCGTGGATCAGCTTCTGTCGCGCGGCGGGCTTGAGAGCATGATGCCCACGGTGTCGCTGGTGCTGTGCGCGCTGGCCTTTGGAGGTGTGATGGAACGCGCTGGATTGCTGGCTGCGCTGGCGAAGGCGGTGCTTCGGGTGGCGCGTGGCACGGGACAACTTGTGGCGGCCACCATCGCCACGTGTTTCGGCATGAACATCCTCGCGCCGGTTCAATACCTGAGCATCGTGGTGCCTGGACGGATGTTCCGTGAGGCCTATGAGCAGCGTGGGCTGGAGCCGAAATTGCTTTCCCGCACGCTGGAGGATGCTGGAACGCTGAGTTCGCCGCTGGTGCCGTGGAACACCTGCGGCGCATTCATGGGCACCACGTTGGGAATAGGCGCTTCGCAGTATGCTCCGTATGCCTTCTTCAACCTGCTATGCCCGGTGATTGCCGTGGGCATTGCCTTTGCAGGGTTGAAGATCGTGAAGCGAACAGCATCTCCATCGTAATCATCCTCGTCCTCGAAAGTTCCCAAGCCGATTGCGAGGACGAGGAAGACGACGAGGACGATTTACTGTTCCCCGGTGTCCTTGGTGTCGATGCTGTCCAGGCTGTGCAGTTTCTCGGTGGGTTCCGTGCCGAACAGCACATTTTTGATGCACCCGCCGTATAGGAGGGTCACAATGCCGACGGTGAGAATGATGGTCGGCGAGCAGCCGGTGGAAAGCATGTGGGATGATGTCGAGTTCGAAGTCGGGTGGACGGAGGGCGACCGGCGCCGCCTGCGGCTCAGGGAGCGGCTCCGTCGAGCGGCGCTTGCGGTCCTCCGGCGGCACGGCTTCCAACGCTCGGGCCACGGCCGCGTTGCCGGCGACGGACTGGGCCGCCTGGAGGATCTCGGGTGCCGTTGCCGAACGCGTCTTCCGGGCCTGGCGTGCCTGCGAGGCGGGAACCGCGGCGCGACGCCGATCGCCGTAGTTGGGCCGTGCCATCCTGCCTGCCTCCCTGGGTGACGCATAC
>CAYQCZ010000672.1:0-2133 GCA_964415955.1 uncultured Verrucomicrobiota bacterium
CCACATCCCAGCTGGCGGCAAGGTCCTGGCCGGCCTGTTCCCACACCGCCCAGAGGCGTGGGTTGACCTGCCACGGCTGCGCAATCCGCAACGCCAGGCTTTGGACCAGCTCCACCCAATGATGCACAACCCGCGGATCGTTTGCGGCTTGCACTTCACGAATCAATCCTTCAACCGCAAGACGGAACGATTCGGCGTCGCCTTTCACGCGGACCGGCGAGGCTGCGGTCACCAGCGGACGCGGTCCTGCCGGTTCGTGGTAGCGCAGGTAGGCGAAATTCCACGACCTGCCCTTCACAACGTGGAACGCATCCAGCACGCGCGGCGGGGCGAGGCAGATCATCCCGGCGGTGCAGCGCTGCCAGCGGCCGTCGAGCAGGATGCGTCCCTCGCCTCCGAAGCATGCGAGCACGAAACTGCCATCCGGCTCCGTGCGGACGCGGGCGAACGGAACCTTCGCTTCGATGATTCCGGCATGAGCGATATAGTGGGCCCGCAAGGCCGGGCATTCAGCGGCAGACACCACGCGCAGTCGCGAGCGCGCCCCATCAATGTGGGTTTCTGCCAGTTGGCGGTTCGGCTTGGACATTCGATGGTTGTCCGAAGGATGGTAGCAACTCCCACATGCCCGTCAGGGAAAAGTTGTCACCGGACCCGGTTTTTCCGCTCCAAGAAGCTTTGCGTGCGATGCAGCTCCGTCATGAAGACAATTGAAAAATGATGAATCCACCTTCTGTCGCGTCAATTTGTTTCCCCCGCCCGCCGTCCTCGCATAGGCTCACGCGATGGCCACGGGTTCTCCTGAATTGTTCCACCGGCATGGTGGAAGTGCGGTGGGCCGGCCAGACTTTGGTGAAATCACATGCAAGACTTGAAACAAAACATCATCAGCGCGCTCGGCGGGAAGGACTATGTGCCGGCCAACGTGCCGGAATTGCTCCGCCTTCTGGGCATGCCCCCCGGCCGCCAGCAGCAAATGCAGCAGGCGCTGCGCGAACTGGAACATGCCGGGCAGGTCGCGCGCATCAAGGGCAACCGCTACATCCAGCCGCGTGAGGCCGATCTGATCCCCGGGCGCATCCGGATGAACCGCTCGGGCAAGGGTTTTCTCCAGCCGGATGACACATCCTTGAAGGAGATCGCCATTCCCGAGAGCGCCACGGGCACCGCGTTGCATGAGGATCGCGTGCTGGTGCGTCGTGACGTGCGTCCGAAGGGGCTGCGCCCGGATGCGGACGAGTCCAGCACCGGCACGGTTGTGCGCATTCTTGAGCGCCGCCGCACGCAGATCGTGGGCACCCTTCAAAAGGGCCGGCAGTTTCTCTATGTCATCCCGGATGACCCGCGCCTTGCACACGACATTTATGTGCCGGAGCCACGAGACGTGGGCCGGCCTGCGCGCGTGGGCGACAAGGTCGTGGTCGAACTGAAGGAGTGGAAAACCCGCCACACCAATCCCGAAGGCGAAATTATCGAGGTGCTCGGCGCGCCCGACGAGGAGGGGGTGGACATGCTCTCAGTGCTGCGCCAATACAATCTGCCGCTCCATTTTCCGAAACCGGTCCTTCAGGAGGCGCATGCCATCGGCACGACGGTCCATCCACATGACCTGCGCGGACGTCTCGACTGCCGCGCGCATCGCGTCATCACGATTGACCCCGACGATGCGAAGGACTTCGACGACGCGTTCTGCTTGGAGCGAGCGCAGAACGGTCACTGGCGGCTGTGGGTGCACATCGCGGACGTGTCGCATTATGTGAAGCCCGGCACCGAACTGGACGCCGAGGCACGCAGGCGCGGCAATTCGACCTACCTTGTGGACCGCGTGATTCCGATGCTGCCCGAGGCGCTCAGCAACGAACTCTGCTCGCTCAAGCCCCACGTGGACCGCCTGACCAAGTGCGTGGAATTCCTCGTGTCGGCGGAGGGTCGCGTCCTGAATACCAGGTTCCACTCCGCTGTGATTCATTCTCAACGCCGCTTCACCTATCAGGAGGCTTTTGCCATCCTGCAACGTCCGCCCGAGGATGACCCCGTTGAACAGATGCTCCATCAGGCCCATGAACTGGCACAGCACATACGGCGTCTGCGTTTCCGCAACGGTTCGCTCGATCTGGATTTCCCAGAATCCAA
>CAYQCZ010000673.1:0-1716 GCA_964415955.1 uncultured Verrucomicrobiota bacterium
AGACGACGGACTACTCCCCTGCCGTCAAGCCGTCCAAAGGCAGCGCTGATCGACTCTTCGAGCTTCGCACATACATCGCCGAACCGGGACGTCTGGACGCCTTGAACGCAAGATTCCGCGACCACACCGTCCGGCTTTTTGAAAAGCACGGGGCCGAAAACATCGGCTACTGGATTCCGATGAAGGATCAGCCGGGAGCCGGGGACACGCTCATCTACCTCCTGGCGCACAAGGACCAGGCATCACGTGACGCGACATTTTCAGCCTTCGGAAAAGACCCCGTCTGGCAGTCCGCCCGCAAGGCCTCCGAGGAAAAAGCCGGGGGTTCCCTGACGATCAAAGGAGGCGTGAAGTTCACCTTCATGAACCCGACGGATTTCTCGAAAATCAAGTGACCGGCAGGCTGTGACGCTGCGACTCGATCCATGCCATGGTCTTTGCAACGGCTTCAGCCACTGGCACGGTGATCAGTTGACCGCCGCGGGGCTTGAGCTCCACCTCGCCCTTGGCCAGTGACTTTTCACCGATCCCAAGCCGAAGGGGAAAGCCAACCAGGTCGGCATCCTTGAATTTCACGCCCGGACGTTCGTCCCGGTCATCAAGAATCACATCCACACCCTTTGAAGTCAGAGCGGCATAAATCTCCTCCGCCAAGGTCATCGTTGGACTGCCGGGGACAACGCCCAGCGGTGTGATGCAGACCGTGTATGGAGCCACGCTGACCGGCCAGAGGATGCCGTCATTGTCGTTGGCCTGCTCCACCACCGCCTGAAGCGTGCGGGTCACACCGATCCCGTAGCAGCCCATGACGCACGGATGTGATCTGCCCTCCGCATCCAGAAAATTGGCGTTCATCTTCTCGCTGTATTTGGTGCCCAGCTTGAATACATGGCCCACTTCGATGGCACGACGGATTTTCAGGGGCTGACCGGTCATCAGGCAGGCTTCACCCACCTTGACCGTGCGAAAGTCATCCCATTGCGTGATGTTGATGTCGCGGGCCACATCCACATGGCGAAAGTGAAATCCATCTTCATTGGCCCCTGTGACCATGCCCGCAGCGCCCTTGAGCGCAAGGTCGGCGTGCACCCTCAAGCCGGCTGATTTGATCGCGGACGTGACTGCGCCAAGCGAGCCCGGCCTGGCGCCCAGCACAGCCATGCACTCCTCAGGTGTGGCCGGACGGGCTTCCTTCGCCCCCGTCCTCGCCATCAACTTGGCCTCGTTGAGCTGGTCATCCCCACGCAGCAGGACAAGCAAGGGCTGCGAGTCGGCGATGTAAACCAGCGTCTTGATCTGCTGGTGCGCTGCCACTCCATAAGGCGGTTTTGACAGCGCCTCGATGGTCACCACGCCGGGCGTCGGAAATTTCTCCGGCGCTGGTCCCGTGCTGCTGGCCGGGGTCGGGGAAAGAGGTCCGGCGCTGGTCGCCTTCTCGATGTTCGCCGCGTATCCGCCGGATTCGCAATAGACCACCTCGTTCTCACCGGTTTCCGCAGGCACCATGAACTCATGGGAATGGTTCCCGCCGATCACGCCCGTGTCAGCCTCCACCGGGAATGCCTTCAAACCACAGCGCGCAAAGATGCGGGTGTAGGCATCATACATCTTGTGGTAGCTCGCCATCGCCGCCTCATCGGACACGTCAAAGCTGTAGGCGTCCTTCATGATGAATTCCTTGGCGCGCATGAGCCCGAAACGCGGCCGGATTTCATC
>CAYQCZ010000673.1:1726-2133 GCA_964415955.1 uncultured Verrucomicrobiota bacterium
CTTGACCTGAACCTGGTAAAAATTTCGTGGAAGCTGGCGGTAGGAACTGATCTCGCCTGCGGCCAGTGTCGTGATGACCTCTTCATGGGTTGGTCCGAGCACCCATTCCTTGTTGGCGCGGTCCTTGACCTTGTAGAGCACATCCTTGGCCGTCTCATACCGGCCGCTTTGCTGCCAGATGTCGGGCGGTTGCAATGCCGGCATCAGCACTTCAAGCGCTCCTGCACGGTCCATCTCCTCGCGGACGATCTGCTCGACCTTGCGGAGGGCGCGCAATCCCAGCGGCAGGAATGTGTAAAGACCACCGGTGAGTTTCCGCATCAAGCCCGCCCGCAGCAGCAGCTTGTGGGATGTGATTTCGGCGTCCGCGGGCGATTCCTTTAGTGTCGGTATGAGTGCTTGGGTCC
>CAYQCZ010000674.1:0-2123 GCA_964415955.1 uncultured Verrucomicrobiota bacterium
CGCGGCATCGCGCACTATTACGCTCAGCGCTACGACGACGGACGCCGGCAGTTCTAACTTCACCAGAAGGTGAATCAGAACGACGTCGAGAATGCCGTCTGGCACTTCCTGTGCGTCGCCCGCAAGGAAGGCATGGACAAGGCCAGGGCCGCCCTGATCCGGATTGATCGCGATTCCCGTGTGCCCATGATGCAGGTGTATGCGTTGTTTGCAGGCAAAGGCACGGCCAGCGAGGTCATGGAGGCGGCGCGTGCAGGCAGTCCGGGCCCCGGCGAACTCAGCCACCGTCTTTTCTATGCCCAATTGTATCTCGGCCTCTATTACGAGGCCCTGGGTGAGGACAAATCCGCACGGGACCACATCCTCAAGGCCGCGCTCGAATACAAACACGAGGGCAGCTACATGTGGGATGTGGCGCGTGTGCATGCCGATCTGATTGAAAAGCCCGCCCGTTCCAAATGATTGCGCAAAGGGCGTCCCCGGGAGGATTCCCCGCCCCAGAACCGCTCTGAACCGCCTGTCATACCTGAATTTCCATGCCCAAGCCCACTGACATCCGCTGCATCGAAGCCGCGCTCGAATTCATCCCCGTCCACACGCGCATGCCGCTGAAGTTCGGTGTGGAAACGGTGACCTACGTGACCTGCGCCCGCGCGCGTGTGACAGTGGAGGACGTGCGCGGCAAACACGCGTCAGGCTGGGGGGAAACCCCGTTGAGCGTCACCTGGGTTTGGCCGAGCAAACTAAGCTACGAGGACAGGCACACGGCCATGAAGGATTTTTGCCGGAGGCTGGCGACGGCGTTTTCCAACGGCTCACAGACCGGCCATCCCATCGAGACGGGCAATGATTTCATCGAGCACGAACTGCCCGTGCTGCTGGCGGCTTTCAATGCGGAGCGCGGATCAACCACCCCTCACCCGGCCACGGGCCACCCTCTCCCCTCATCCGATGAGGGGAGAGGGCAGGGGAAGGGGGGCCTTGAGCCCATGCCCTGGCTGGCGGCCTTGGTGTGTTGTTCGCTTCTCGACATCGCTGTGCATGATGCCTACGGCAACCTCCACGGCCTGCCAGTGTATCAAACTTACAACGGACGCTTCATGTCACGTTCCCTGGGAGACTTGCTGGCACCGGCAGCCGGCACTTCAGTGACTTTTGTCGGCAAGTTTCCCTGCGATTACCTGAACATGAACCCGCCCGCCCGGCTCGCAGCCTGGCATTTGGTGGGAGGCGTTGACCCGCTGGATGAAGGCGAACTGACCGGGAGCGAACCCGGGGACGGCCACCCGGTGCAGCTGGCGGATTGGATCCGCACCGATGGCTTGAAATGTCTCAAGATCAAGCTGCGAGGCAACGACGCGGCCTGGGATTATGCGCGGACGGTCAAGGTGGGTGGCATCGCCATCGCGAACGGCGTCAACTGGCTGACGGCTGATTTCAACTGCACCGTGACCGATCCGGACTACGTGAGCGGCATTCTTGACCGTTTGCGGGATGAACATCCACGCATCTACGGCATGTTGCTCTACGTCGAGCAGCCTTTTCCCTATGAACTGGAGAAGCATCGCATTGATGTCCACAGCGTGAGCGCGCGCAAGCCGTTGTTCCTTGATGAAAGTGCGCATGATTGGAAGCACGTGAAACTGGGGCGCGAACTGGGCTGGACCGGTGTTGCCCTGAAAACGTGCAAGACACAAACCGGCGCTCTGCTGAGCCTCTGCTGGGCAAAGGCGCACGGGATGACCTTGATGGTGCAGGATCTGACCAATCCAATGCTGGCGCAGGTGCCGCACGTGCTGCTGGCCGCCCACGCAGGAACGATCATGGGTGTTGAAACCAACGCCATGCAGTTCTATCCCGCCGCTTCTGAAAAGGAGGCGGGGGTGCATCCTGGCATTTACCGCCGGCGTGACGGTCAGGTGGATTTGAGCACGATCAAAGGCGGCGGCTTCGGTTATGCGATGGAGTGGTTGAAGTGATCAGCCCTCTTTTGGGCGGTGTGCATTCTCCCGAAAAGACCGGAAAGCCGGAATTATGTTTCCTCAGCAGGCGTCTCTGGTTAAATGGCCGCGTCGCGTCCGTAGCTCAATTGGATAGAGCATCTGACTTCGGATCAGAGGGTT
>CAYQCZ010000675.1:0-2115 GCA_964415955.1 uncultured Verrucomicrobiota bacterium
AACCGCCTGCTGCACGTAGTCCTCGTTCCAGGCCAGAATCATCAGGTAGGCCGTGGCAGCGAGGCCGATCAGCAGCATGATGCGCTGCACTTCCGTCGGTAGCATGGGTATCAGGGCTCCTTGGGCGACGGAACGGGGTCGAAGCCGCCAGGGTGAAATGGGTGGCAACGGCCGAGGCGGCGGGTGGCCAGCCAGCCGCCCCGCAACACGCCATAGCGGCCGATGGCCTCAGCGGCGTAGTGGGAACAGGACGGATGAAAACGGCACTGCTGCCCGATGAACGGGCTCAGCGTCAGCTGATAAAGGCGAATGAGCGCCAGCGCGGCGCGTTTCTGCAAATCACGTATGCGCACGATAAGCTCTCAGCTCTCAGCTCTCAGACAATTGCGCCAGCAATGCCTCGAACGCGCTCCGGTAGGCACTGTTGCTGGCGTCCCCGGTGACCTGAACCACGATGTCCATGGCCGGCAGGCCGGCGCGGCGCAGACGAAACGTGTCCCGCAGCACGCGCTTGGCACGATTGCGTTCGGTGGCCCGGGCCAGAGCGCGCTTGCCGACCACCAGCCCGAGCCGGGCCGACGGCATTCTATTCGCTCGGGCGCTCAGGCGTAATGCCCCGCGCTGCCGCCGTATGGTGGCATCACGGAACACCTGATTGAATTCCGTGGGTTTGAGGAGTCTGGCGGTTCTCGGAAAGGGCGCCGGCTGAGAGCTCAACGGCGTGTCAGGCGGAGAGGCGCTTTCGTCCTCTGGCGCGCCGCGCGTTGATGACCTTGCGGCCGCCACGAGTGGCCATGCGGGCGCGAAAACCGTGGGTCCGCTTGCGCTTCAGGTTGCTTGGTTGAAACGTTCTCTTCATGGCGATCTCTTGCTGGCGGTCTTCGTTCTGGCGCGGCCAGACGCCCGGGGGTACCGGGAGGGACGCGAATTTTAGGGATGCCCCCTGGGGGAGTCAAACAATAATCAGCACTGTTTTTCCGGTGAGGAAGCAGACGGCGTTTCGTGCCGATGAACGATGTGGAAGAGATGGTTGTTGCTTGTTGGGGCGACAGGATCTGTTGATAGACGACTCTTTACCCACCGACTCAAGGTGTTGGCACATGCACAGGGGTGTGGACAACCTAGGGGTTCGACGGGTGCGACTTGTGCAGCGATCGGTTCGGCGCAGCACCGCTCGCTATCGCCAAAGGTTATCCACAGCTTCTCAACGTCTTTGCCCACATGCAGATATTCGACGCCCGCGCCGCTGGCTGTCGGCACAGCTCGCTTAACCTTTTGAATTTGCAGTTCATCTGGAAATTCATTGGTTTTTTCCTCAGACGCTCGTAGCCAATGCTCGTTGGAAGTAGCTAGAATCGCCGCAAATTCGAACGATATCCGACGCTCCGGCGCTCGCCCGGAAGCGGCTTTTTTAGGGGGCATTGAGTGGGACGCTCTGCATGGGAACGTTGCCTTGACCGGCTTCAGGACGAGTTATCGTCACAGCAGTTCAACACGTGGATCAGACCCCTGCAGGCGCGCGAGGAGAACGGCCGCCTACGCATCCTGGCACCCAACCGCTACGTGAAGCATCAGGTGCAGCTCAGCTACCTGGACCGCATCCACGAGCTGCTGGACGAGATCGGCGCCCCGGACCCGGCGATTTCCGTGGACGTTGGCACCTTCGATGGGGCTGGCTCCGGCCCGCTGCGGGCGGACGGCTCGGGCGGCACCCAGGTTAACGGAGGCCAGGCCAGCGCCAACGGCGGCGGCGGGGACAAGCTCAACGAGGACTTCGTCTTCGAGACGTTCGTCGAGGGCAAGTCGAACGAGATGGCCAAGGCCGCCGCCATGCAGGTGGCGGCCAATGCGGGCCGCTCCTACAACCCGCTGTTGCTGTACGGCGGGGTCGGCCTGGGCAAGACCCATCTGATGCACGCGGTGGGCAACTACATCAAGCAGAACAACCCCAACGCCAAGGTGGTGTACCTGCACTCGCAACGGTTCGTCCAGGACATGGTCAAGGCCCTGCAGCAGGGGACCATGGACGAGTTCATGCAGTACTACCGCTCGGTGGACACGTTGCTGATCGACGATATCCAGTTCTTTGCCAACAAGCTGCGGTCGCAGGAGGAG
>CAYQCZ010000676.1:0-2113 GCA_964415955.1 uncultured Verrucomicrobiota bacterium
ATCAGCCGCACCATTTCGTTCTCGCCCTCGATCACATCCCCGCTGGTCAGCATGCTGGTCAGCGGCTCGGCGATCTTCTCCCCGAGATAAGTCGCCCACACCATGCCCGTGCCCATGGCCATGAACAGGGCCAGCGCCGCATAAAACAAACCGTCCACATCCCAGCTGGATGCGGCATGGGCTCCGGACCTGGCACCCTGCATCAGACAGAGCACGAAGAGGCTTGGGAACAAGATGCGGAAAAACACCAGCATGCGGTCAGTCAGGCACGAGGATCGGTTGCGAGGTGCGGATGCCGCGCAGGGTCATGTCCAGCCGGTGCTGGTTGACGGCGTAATGACGGGCCGTTCGTTCATCAATCACACCGGCGGCCAGCAGTTCCACGAGATACTGGTCGAAGCTGTGCATGCCCTGATGGACCGAGGCCTCGATGATGCCGCCGAGCAGTGCGAGGTTGTTCGACGCCACAGCCTCCTCCACCCCCGCGTCGCGTTTGAGGATTTCCACGCACGGCGTGCGCGTGCCCTTCACGTTGGGGATCAAACGCTGATTGATGACCGCATGGATGTTCCGGGCCAGCACCCCGGAGATGCCCGCCTGCTCGGACGCCGGAAAATATTCGCGCACACGCGCAATCGCCTGCGTCACGCTGTCAGCATGCAGCGTGGTGATCACCAGATGGCCGGTCTCCACCGCCTGCATCGCGGCCCAGATGCTTTCACGGTCACGAATCTCGCCAATGAAGATCACATTGGGATCCTGGCGCATCGCGTTGCGGATGCCGTCGGCAAACGATGCCGTGTCGATCCCCACCTCGCGCTGCTCGAAGTGGGAGAGTCCGTCCGTAAAGACGTATTCGATGGGATCCTCGATGGTGATGATGCGCAGCGCGATGGCTTCGTTCATCTCCTGGATGACGGCGCGTGCCGTGGTGCTCTTGCCCTGCCCTGTGGGGCCTGTCATCAGCACCAGGCCCCGCGGCACGGAGACCATGTGCTTGAGCGACACCGGCAGTTGCAGGTCGTGCAGCCTCATGCGCTGCTGCGGCACCGAGCGGATGGAGAAGGATTGAAGGCCGCTCTGCTTGCTGAAGTTGGCACGGTATCGTTTCGCGCCGTTGTAGAAGCTCAGGTCAAGCTCCCTGCTCCGACGGATGCGCTCGCAGATCTCCGCTGAGAAAGCCTCCTCCAGAAGCGCGTCCATGGACTCCGGGGAAGGCGCCATGAACTCGGACTCCGGCACCGTCTCGAGCGCGCCGTTGACACGGATGCAAAAGGGCCGGCCCGTCCGCGCGTGCAGGTCCGAGGCCCGGCCCGCTTCACACCAGTCGAGCAGGACGCCAAGAAGACTGGCTTCGGGAATGTGCTCCATAATGCCTGCAGGGTTGGTTGTCGGCACGATAAACACCCGTGGCCGATACTTCCAATGAAATCACAACGCAAGAAGCACGGGATGAGGGATGGGGCGTCATCGTGCTGGCACGCAATCCAGCACCTTGAGCTGGACGCTGGTGCGACCGTTGTAGGTGTTCACGCCGGGGGCAAATGCCAGGTCGAACACATCATCCGGAACGTGACGGTCCCCGACACCCCACCAGACGGCCTCATGCGCAACATGCCCGTCGGTGACGAACAACTTTGCGTGCTGGTTCTCACGGCCCATGCGGCGCGGCGGACGGTGGTGGCGAACACCCCGGACTGCCAGATGGACCGGTGGATTGCCCTGGCCCGTGGGGGACAACTTTTCAAGCTCCCGGATCGATTCCATCGAGATGTCGGCCAGCCGCACTTCAGAATCAATGCGCAGCCTCGGACGCAAGGCGTCCATTGAGAGGGTGCGTCGTGCAATGCCGTTGAGCCGCTCGCGCAGGGCATCGACGTTGCCGGGTTTGATCGACAACCCCGCCGCCATGGCGTGTCCGCCATGGCGCAGGAGCAGATCATCACACTCCCTCAATGCCGCGGCGAGGTCGAACCCTTCGACACTGCGGCCGGACCCTCGCCATTCATCCGCCTCGCCGCCAAGAATCAACGTGGGCCGGTGAAACTCCCTCAGAACGCGCGAAGCCACAATGCCCACGACTCCGACATGCCAGAGCAGGCGGCCTTCCACG
>CAYQCZ010000677.1:0-2106 GCA_964415955.1 uncultured Verrucomicrobiota bacterium
GGTTTCGACGTTCATCTTCATCCTGGTCGCGTTCGAGTATCTGGCCAGCGGCCACCTGTTTCCCATCGACATCCTGCCGCCGTGGATCACCGGATTGCTGTATCTCACGCCGTTTCCCTACCAGCTCTTTTTCCCCGTGAGCATTTATCTGGGTCAGACGACCGGTGACGCCATCTGGCGCGGGCTGGCCGTCCAGGCCTGCTGGATCGTGGCGGCATTTGCGCTGGCCAGGATCGTCTGGGACCGGGGCGTCCGAAAATATGGCGCGGTGGGAGGGTGATCTCGTTCCGGCGATCAACATGCCATGACATTACGAACCACAGACCGGCGGGCAGTTTGCGGAGGATGGCTCAGGCATGCCACGATTTATGAGGCGATGTGGAAGAATTCCGTGGTCCGCGAGATGGGGTTCAAATTCAACTTCATCATGTGGATCTTTGTGGAAATGCTGTGGTTCGCCCTGCAGCTTGCCTTCGTCAATGTGCTGTATCTGCACACCGAAAGCATCGCCACCTGGACCAAGTGGGAGGTGGTGCTGCTGTTTGGAGCCAGCCACTTCATCCAGCAGATTTACACCGCGCTGTTCTTCACCAATGTGACCCAGCTTTCCGAGCTGATACGGACCGGGCGGCTTGATTTCCTCCTGCTGCTGCCGGCCAACAGCCGGTTCCTCATCTCCTTCCGGCATGTGGA
Source organism: uncultured Verrucomicrobiota bacterium (assembly GCA_964415955.1). Lineage (GTDB taxonomy): Bacteria > Verrucomicrobiota > Verrucomicrobiia > Limisphaerales > CAYQCZ01 > CAYQCZ01. The sequence goes on from CAYQCZ010000677.1 coordinate 694, forward strand.
CCTGGGCGGCTTCGTGAACGCCGCCTCCGCAGTGGCTGTGATGGGCTTTGCCCTCCATAAAATGAGCGTCGTGCCATCCCCATGGCAGGTGTGCGGTTTCCTGGTTTTGTGCGCCGTGGGGGTGCTGATTCACTACGCGCTGATGTTCATGCTGGCATCGATCAGCTTCTGGGCCGTGCGGGCGCAGGGCATCGTCTGGGCGTATTACAACCTCTTCAACATTACCCGGCTTCCGGATGCGGCGTTTCACGGTGTGTTCAAGGCATTCTTCACCTTCGCGATCCCGATGCTGCTGGTGACGAACGTCCCCGTGAAGCTGCTGGCGGACAAGCTCGATTCCGCATGGGAACTGGCCCTGCTCGGCGGCATGGGCCTGGCCTGCATGGCCGTGTCCGAAGTGGTCTGGCGAAAGGCGGTCCGTCAATACACGAGCGCCAGCTCCTGATGCAGGCTTTGCCCGGGAGCAGCCTCGCGAACACTCGACACCACCCGGTATCGCTGGCAATTTGCAACCGTATGTCCTCGCAAAAATGGAACCAGCTCCTGACGCTTCTGCGCTCATGGGGTTCGTGCCTGGTCGCCTATTCCGGCGGAGTGGATTCCGCGCTGCTTGCCGTCGCCGCCCGCCGGGCTCTGGGGGACAAAGCGCTGGCCGTGCTCGCGGACTCGCCCAGTCTGCCTAGACGCGAACGTGAGGAGGCGGAGGCCCTGGCCCGGCAGTTCCAATTTCCACTGCGCGTGGTCAGCACCGCCGAATTCTCCAATCCGGACTACACATCCAATCCGGTCAACCGCTGCTACTTCTGCAAACACGAGTTGTTCTCCGTCATGCAGTCGATCGCAAAGCAGGAGGGTGTGGCCGTGCTGGCTTATGGAGAGAACGCCAGCGACGCGGGCGATTTCCGGCCAGGCTCGCAGGCGGCGCTGGAGTTCCAGGTGCGGGCACCGCTGAAGGAGGTCGGCCTGACCAAGGCGGAAATCCGCGAACTGTCCGCCGGTCTGGGCCTGCCCACGGCGGACAAGCCTCAACTCGCCTGTCTGAGTTCGCGCATCCCGCATGGCGAAACGGTCACAACGGCAAAGCTGGGCATGGTGGAGGCAGCCGAGGATCAACTCAGGGACATGGGATTCAGGGATGTTCGCGTGCGCCACCATGAATTGACCGGGGCTGGCGGCACCAGTTCACACCCCAAGGCACTGGCTCGCATCGAAGCGGGACCTTGCGAACTGGACCATCTGTTCCAGGCCCGCGGGCAGGTGATGAAGGCGCTCCAGCACATCGGTTATGCCCATGTAACCATGGATTTTAAACCTTATGAACGCGCCGGCTCCTGAATACGCCGGCCCCGCAAACAAAAACCTCATCATTCAACCGTTCCCCTCGTGATCACCATCTACAAATACAAGGTAAAA
>CAYQCZ010000678.1:0-2101 GCA_964415955.1 uncultured Verrucomicrobiota bacterium
TCGTCATGCTCATGCTCAAAAACCTCGTCGCCAAAAGTGCATAACAGGCTCTAGCAGTTTCCGGGCTCCAAATTTGGGCGATCAGGTGAGAGTCGATTTGACCACGGGCAAGCTGGTGCGGGAGGGTGGCGATTTGATCGTGTCTATCCAACACCCAGACAAACACAACGCACAGACGCGGACGTCTTGGAGCCTAAAGATCGAGGCTGTGGAGGGGGGCTACTGCAAATTCCATCCCATCCAGCTGAACCACTGCGGTTGGAGCATTTGCACCGGGCACCGGACGATAGCTATCAACCCCAATTCGGAGTTTCTTACGGCCCGGATACGTCCCAATACAGCAGGCAATTTGAGGGCTGGTTTTATGTGACAAGCCGTGGAGGGCAGAACTACAGCAAATTGTATTTTAGTATGAACACCCGTTGGGACGAGCGCGGTGTTCCTTTTCGCATCAAGGCCGTTGTGAACACCAACGGCTCGCCCAACCTGCAAATCGAGGCATCAAAAATACCGCTGTATTGAGCGTATTTGCTCATGAATCCCCGGCTACTCTTGCTTGTAATTGTCCTGGCCGGACCTTTTGCGGTGTCCGCCGACCCGGACGCAGGCTGGGTGGCCATGAGCATCGCGCTGGGGTTGTATGCTCTCGCCCCGATCATACTTGCACTAATCTGTGTGGTGGCCCTCATTGTCGGCATTCCTTATTGGGTGGCGGTGGGCTTTCAGGTCAGGCGATGCCGCAAGGATCTGGGGCGCAGTCCCTCCAAAGGCTTCTGGTGGTTGCGAGTATCGCTATTCGTCGTGCTGGTATTCGGGATCACGGGCGGCTTGCTTGCCGCCGTGCTCAGGCTGGACATCAAAGAGCGCGGGGGTGCCAAGCCTGCCGTCGCGGTTTTGCCAAAGGTGGTTGCTCCGTCAGTCACATGGCCCGATACGTTGCTCATGTCCCTCACAAATTCCGCCCGTGTCACAGCCTACGATGACCTGAACAAGCAGCCCATTGTGTTCTATGGCCTGGCCGTGGATGAGAAAACCAATGCCATTGCCGGAGCCATCGTCCATGCCGACATCTCCAAGCGCAGCTTGACAGGTGCCAGCGGAGAGCGTTTCCAACTGACCACAGACTCTACGGGACACTTTACTATTACGGAGAAGGAGGGTGAAACACTGGGCGTGGTGCTGACCAAAAGGCCTGACTACCACGATTCCCACTCCGGCCTATACCATTATTCACAGTTGTATGGCCCGAAAAGACACCAGCCCAATCCCAACCTTCCGGTGGTCTTTATGCTTCAAAAGGTCAAGGGGCCAGAGCCGCTGGTCTTCGTTGATCGTGCATTTGGTGCTCCTAATACCGGTGAGCTGGTGCGGGTTGATTTGACTACCGGACAAATCGTCCCTTCAGGTGGCGATTTGATTGTTTCCATTGAAGTATTGAAGCCTTTCAGACAAGGAAATCCCGTGCCTTGGAAGATGCACGTGGAGGCCATCGGAGGTGGGTTTATTCGGGATGACGATGTTCCACGCGTTGAATACATGCATGAAGCACCAGTAGATGGCTACGAGCCGACCATCGAAATCAGCTACGGGCATGAGGGGGAACGCTTTGAAGCGCAATTCGATGGTCATTACTATCTAAGCAGCCGAAACGGCCAAGTTTTTACTAAGTTACGCTTTCGCATGAACATCAGTTGGGACGAGCGCGGCGTTCCCTTTGGCATCGTGGCCTTTGTCAACACCAACGCCTCGCGCAACCTGGAGGTGCCACTGTGGGATGATTCCAACGTGATCGACCTCCGCAATCCCAACCGCCGTGCCCGGCGATGATTCGTCACTTCCCCACCGGCCACCAGTCCGGGCCGACATCTTCGCGGGTCAACGCGCCTTTCTCAGGCATGCCGAGGCTGGATTGGACACAGCCAGCATCTTTGGCAGCGGGACGCGACCTGCCGTGGATGTCTTTGTCCACTTTCGGAAAGGAACCTGCTGCTGTTCCAAGCGCCGGGCTGCCTGCCCGGAGCATGGACCGGCCATCGCGTTGCACTTCCAGCATGGGATCCACCATGCGGATGCCATCGGTGGCAGGCACACCCGTCGGTGC
>CAYQCZ010000679.1:0-2099 GCA_964415955.1 uncultured Verrucomicrobiota bacterium
TGTCCGCTCATCTGCGGGATTACGATGGCATCATCGCCAGCGTGACCAAGGGGATTGAATTCGACACGGGGCTGACGATGAGCGGCGTGCTGCGCCAATGCGCCCCCAGGGCGCGTGTGGCCGCCTTGAGCGGACCCACGCTTGCGATGGAGGTGGCCAGGGACATTCCGGCGGCCATTGTTGCGGCCAGTGCGGATTTGAAAACAGCGGAGGCGGTGCAGGAGTTGTTCCACCGTCCAACATTCCGTGTTTATACCAGCACGGATGTCATGGGCGTGGAGCTGGGCGGCGCGTTGAAGAACGTCATAGCGATCGGGGCGGGTGTGTGTGACGGGCTGGGGTTCGGGGACAACTCCAAGGCAGCGTTGATCACGCGGTCGATCGTGGAGATTCGTCGTGTGGGCGAGGCGTGTGGTGCGCAGGCGGATACATTTGCGGGGCTCAGCGGCATCGGGGATCTGACGGTGACGTGTTTCTCCAAACTGAGCCGGAACCGCACCTTTGGTGAACGATTGGGGCGGGGCGAGCAGATCACGCACATCCTGCTGGACACGCGAAACATCGCCGAGGGCTATCCCACATCCAGATCGGCCTACCAACTTGCGAGGAAGCTCAAGGTGGAGACGCCGATCATTGATGAGGTCTATGAGATGCTTTACGTGGGCAAGGACGTGCGGGCTGCCGTGAAGGACCTCATCAGCAGGGATTCCAAGCCCGAAGGTTGATGGGGGAGGTCTCCGGCCTCGATCACACGTAGAGGACGGACTCCAGGGCGTGCACGAGCATGCTCGCGTCGGGGTAGCGTTTGTCCTGGTCCATGTCCAGGCACTTGAGGATGATTTTCTCCAAGGACAGGTGGATACCCGGGTTGTGACGGGTGGGGGGGATCAATTCGCCGGACAACTGCATCCGGACCACATCTTCGGCACTTTCCCCCGGGAAGGGTTTTCTGTAGCACAACAATTCGTAGGCCACCACGCCGAAGGAGAAAATGTCCGCCCGATGATCCATGGGCTGTTTGCGGATGACCTCCGGCGCCATGTAGGGTGGAGTGCCGGGGTTGCGCGAGTATTTTTTGGGCTTCGGCGGGCGTTTTTGGGCGAGGTCGAAGTCCACGAGCCGGATGTTGCCATTGCGGGTGACGAGCACGTTTTCAGGTTTGAAATCGAGGTGCATGAAACCCGTGTCATGCACGTGCTCGATGGCCGTGGCCATGTCGATGAGGATGTTGCCTATGTATTGGTCCAGGATGGAGTCGCGTCGGTTGTAAAGCTCCTTGAGATTGGTGTTCTCGATATACTCCATCTGGAGGTAGGGCGTGCCGCGGATGCGGCCGTGGGATTCATAGCCGATGACGTAGTCGTGGTCATGAATCTGGGAAAGAATCCTGCAACCCCGCATGAAGCCCATCTGCGCCCAGAAATTGAACTTCAGATGGTTGTGCATCTTTTTGAGTGCACAGGCCTGTCCATCCGGACCGGTGGCGTGCCAGACGTCTGCCATGCCGCCGCTGTTGAGCAATTCAAACAGATAAAACGGCCCGAACTGAATTGGTTTATCAAGACGACTCAAGTTTTGTCCCCTGTCCTGAAGTGTTGGCGCCAAAGAAACCATAAGGTTGGAAAAAAACTAGCAAAAGTTATACCAACACCATTGCCTGCAACGATTTCCATCTTGGCTCGTGTCATTTGTGGGATTCTAATCCATCCAGAACATGCGTGAACCTGCTCTCGTAGCCGCTTATTTTCTGATGGTCTTTCTTGGAGGGGCCTTGCTGGCCCCCTGGGTGCATCTGGGGGTGGGGGCCATGGCGGATGCGTTCCCGGGGTTGAAGGGTTTGGCCGACGCTCCATTCCATCGCTATGTCACACGCGGCTTCATGATCATTGGTTTGGTGGGGCTGGTTCCCCTGTGCCGGGCTCTGGGTGTAAAATGGGCGGATTTCTTCGGTAATTGTGATGGAAAAGAATCCCGGCGGCGGTTTTTGCAGGGTGCCCTGACGGGTTTTTCAAGTCTGGCGGCCCTGGCGATTGTGGTCCTGGTCCTGGGGCCCAGGGAATGGCGGACAGGACATGGCCCCGGGGAATGGGTGGAGCATC
>CAYQCZ010000680.1:0-2098 GCA_964415955.1 uncultured Verrucomicrobiota bacterium
GGGTTGGGACATGACGTCAACCACTGAGCAACCTCTCCTCCCTGCGCATGCCGTGCCGTCGGTGCCCGCGACCGGCGGCCGGCAGGCGGGAAGGAACCGGCAGGGCCGCCGCCGTGTCCCGGCTCAGGTTGAGCGTGTGGTGGTCATTGGCAACGGCATGGCGGGGCACAAGTTCTGCCAGTCTCTTGTGGCGCATGACGCCGACCGGCGCTTCTCGCTGGAGGTCTTTGGCGAAGAGCCTGGGCCGGCCTACGACCGGGTGCGCCTCACCCGCTTTCTCGCAGGAGACACCCCGGAATCACTCCAGCTCGCCCCGTTGAACTGGTATGACCGGAACGGAATCAAGCTGCATCTCGGTGATCCGGTTGTGGCCGTGGACCGCGCTGCGAGGATGGTCCGGAGCGCCTCGGGCGCCCAAGTGCGCTACGACCGCCTCGTGTTTGCCACCGGGGCGCGCGCGTGGCTTCCCCCCATGCCGGGCCATGATCTGGACGGCGTCTTTGTTTACCGGACGCTTGATGACCTGAAGCGCATCATGGACCGCGCTGCAGTCTCCACCAAGGCAGCCGTGCTGGGGGGCGGCCTGCTCGGTCTCGAGGCAGCCAAGGCGCTGGCCGACCTGGGATTGAGGACACATGTCGTTGAGCGGGGGACGGGTCTGCTCGCGCGACAGCTCGATCCGGCCAGTTCGGACCTGCTTCAGAAACATGTGGAAGCCCTTGGCATCAATGTTCTCCTGCAGCGGGAGACGGTCAGCATTGCAGCCAGTGACGATGATCTCATCCTGTATTTCAACACCAGCGAAGTGTTGCGCGTCCAGATGGTGGTGTTTGCGGCGGGGATCAGGCCGCGCGATGAACTTGCCGCAGCCAGCGGGATTGATCTTGGCCCACGGGGTGGAATCAAGGTCGATGATCACCTGCAAACCAGCGACCGGCAGATATATGCCGTGGGTGAGTGCGCGGCCCACAAAGGGATGTTTTGCGGCCTGGCCGGGCCATCCCTGCAAATGGCCGACCTTCTGGCGGCCAATTTCTGCGGCCCGCGCAGGCGGTTTCCCGGTGCCACCTTCTCCACACGACTGAAGCTCGCCGGCATCGAGGTGGCAACGCTTGGACAGTTTCAATCGGAGGGGGAATCCATCGTGCATCAGCAGGCCGGCCACTACCGCCGGCTCGTCGTGGACTCTGGAAAGCTGGTGGGAGCGCTTGGTGTGGGTCCATGGCCCGATGCGGCACGGGTGCAGGAGGCCGTGGAACGCGAGTTGCGCGTCTGGCCCTGGCAGATCCAGCGTTTCCGAAAGACAGGAAGCCTGTGGAAGGATCCCACGCCCCTTCCGGTGTCCCAGTGGCCGGCCGCCTCGCTGGTCTGCAACTGCACCGGCGTGCGCTGCGGGCAGTTGTTTATGGCCAGGGCGGAGGGCTGCAACACCGTGGAGGCTCTTGCTGCAGCCACCGGGGCCTCGACAGTTTGCGGATCATGCCGCCCTTTGCTGGCGGAACTGGTCGGTTCACCCGCGGTCGCCAGCAGGCCTCGCGGCACCAATGTGTTGTTCCGGCTGGCGGTTGTCACCCTGTTGCTGGTGCTGGGCATGCTCCTCCTCCCGCCGGTCGGCGAGCCGGATTCCGTGCGTGAGGACCGCGGGTTGCGGTTCCTCTGGTCGGAGACCCTCTGGAAACAGATCACCGGCTTTTCATTGGTGGGCGTTTCCCTGGTGAGCCTTCTGCTTCCGGCCCGCAAGCGGATTCGCTGGCTTGGTTATGGCGATTACGGCCTCTGGCGCGCCATGCATGCGGGACTTGGTGTTGCCACACTCTGTCTTCTCGTCGCGCACACCGGGTTGAGCATGGGGCACAACCTGAACCTGGTGCTGATGGTGAATTTTCTTCTGCTGGCGTTGATGGGTGCATGCGCCGGCACCGTGGTGGCCATTGAGCAGAATTTGAGCGGCCCGGCTGGAAGGAGGCTGCGTGCCTTTTGGACGGGCGCGCACATCGCCATGACATGGCCACTGCCGGTGCTGGTCGTGTTTCATGTTTTAATCGCCTACTTGTTTTGAGTTTGTCCCGCAAATGGTGGCTCTGGCTGGCGTGGTTGC
>CAYQCZ010000681.1:0-2095 GCA_964415955.1 uncultured Verrucomicrobiota bacterium
ACACCACAAGAAACTCCTCGATGGGAACAGAACGCCCGCCGTCAGTTTGAGACCACGCCCCAGCAACCTGCATGGGAGCGCAATGCCACGCAGCAGCTTCAGCGTCAGTTTCCGCAACCAGCTCCGTCCACGTTTCCACGCCCCGGCGCGTCCACATTCCCGCGTCCATCCAGGTCGCAACCAGTGGAATCAGCCCCGCCTGCCGTGAGTTCTCGACCTTCCGCGCCTGTGGCTCCGGCGGGCGCGCCACCGGCTGGAAGGCCGGGCACCGTCGCGACTCCGCTGAAGCGCGGGGATTCCAGGCGCTGACATCCGCCGCTCCAACAGACGCACTTTCCATGAAACCACGCTGGCTGATTCTGCCCGTCCTTGTGCTGCTCACCGCCAGCAGTTCCGGGACTGGACGCATCTCCACGGTGTATTACACGGGCTTTGAACCGGCGGAAGGCTACAATGCGGAGCTGGACCTTGCCGGCCAGCAGGGTTGGACCAGTGACGGCAGCGGCGGCAACGGATTGGTCAGCGGGTTTTTTGAAGGATTCGGACAGCAGGCGTATGTGGGGTATTCGCCGCCAGCGGGACAGGGCGGGGGGATCACCCTGTGGCGCCCCCTGACCGTGGCGTCGGTGCCCGCCAGCACGCCTGTCGTGCATTTCAGCGTGTTGATGGCGATCATGGATTCCACGGCGGCGAGGCCGTATTACGATGACTTCCGCTGGAGCGTTTACAACGCGGGTGGCGAGCGCTTGTTCAGCCTGGACTTCGACAACAACAGCTTTGAGATCAATGTCGTGCGGGATGACGGCTCGTTTGCCGGCACGGGAAGGACATTCACCGCAAACAGGCTCTATTCCCTCAACATCCGGATGGATTTCGCACTCAACCAATGGAGCGCAAGCCTCGGCGGGGAGACGCTGGTCGTCGGGCAGCCGATGACCACGACCGGGCTGACGCTCAGCTTCGGTGACGTGGACGCCGTGTGGTCCGTGCGCACGCCGGGTTTTGCCGGGGACAATTACATGGTGTTTGATGAGTATCTCATCACTGCGGAGACAGCCTCCGCACCGCCACCGGAGGTCCGGTCCATGGGGAGGACTGATGGCGGTGACTTTTTGGTGAGAATCTTCGGCACGCACGGATGCGTGTATGCGCTGGAGGTTTCATCGGATCTCTCGGCGTGGACACCGGTGCGCACCAACACAGCACCCGTCGATGGCATCCTGGATTTCATCGACACCACGGCGGCAGGCGTTCAGAGACGCTTTTATCGTGCGCGTGAAATCAGGGAATAAATCCCCGGCAACGTTGTCGCAAATCGTTTGCTTGAATCCGGACCGTCGTGCTAAGCAGGCTCCACACAACCCACAACACCCCAACACCCATGAACAAGAACTTCACACTCCTTGCCGGCGCACTGCTGCTGGCCCTCACCCATGTCGCGAACGCCGAACTCAAGGCGGGCGATCCGGCACCGAACTTCACCCTCAAGGCCAGCGACGGGAAGACCTACAAGCTGGCCGACTTCAAGGGCAAGCAGGCGGTGGTGATCGCGTGGTTTCCCAAGGCGTTCACCGGCGGCTGCACGATGGAGTGCAAATCCATGCGGGCGGATGGGGCCTTGCTGAAAAAGTTCGACGTGGCCTATTTCACGGCCAGCGTGGACCCCGTGGAAGGGGAGAAGGGCAATGCCGCATTCGCCAAATCACTGGAGCTGGATTACCCGATTCTCAGTGATCCTGAGAAGAAGACGGCCGACATGTTCGGTGTGCTGAATCCCAAGGGCATGGCCAACCGCTGGACCTATTACATCGGCAAGGATGGCAAGATTCTGCACGTGGACAAGGCCGTGAAGCCAGCGACCCACGCCGCCGACATTGCCGCCAAGCTGGAAGAGCTGGGTGTGGCAAAGAAGTAACGCGTTTCAACCTCCTGCCATCCGTTCGATCACGCGAGTGGTCGAGCGGCCTGGCAGGAAGGGGATCAGTTCAATCCTTCCCCCGCATGCCTCGACGGCCCTTCGTTCGTCGGGGTTGAGTGTGTCCAGGGTGTAATCCCCCCCTTTGGCATACACGTCGGGCTGCGCGACCTTCAGCAG
>CAYQCZ010000682.1:0-2087 GCA_964415955.1 uncultured Verrucomicrobiota bacterium
TGGCAGGTTGCCGCCGTAGATCGACGAGCAGCCGGTGGCGTTGGCGATCAGCGTGCGATCGCCGAACAGTTGCGTCAAAAGCGAAAGGTACGGTGTTTCGCCGCAGCCTGCGCAGGCACCGTCGCCTGACACGAGGGCCTCGTAGTTTCTTCGCACCATGAGGTGGTTGCGCAGGGCCGCTTCGCGGGAACCCGCCGCATCCTGGTCGTTGTAAAGGCCGAGGTATTTCTGGGGCGTGTCCGGCAGGAGCCGGCTGAAAATCTGGGCGGTGGTGAGTTGTGCGTTCAGGTCCTCGGTTTCCGTCGTCATGCGCAGGGCGTCGTGGTCGCCGCAGACCTGGACACACTCGCCGCACCCCTTGCAGAGGTCGCTCACGAAGATGCTGAACAAACCGCCGTTGCCTGCCGCCTTCTGCTCGGGCGAACGGAAGATCGCCGGCACATTGCTGTAAGCCAGCGGAAGGATGTCGATGATGCCGAGGAACTGGTTGCGGGCGGGTTCGGCCACGGCTTCGAGCCTGGAGACCTCGTCACGGATGATGTCCTTGAAGGGAACTTTTTCCCTCTGCTTCACCGCGTCGGTCATGCGGGCGCGGGCGCGGTCCTCGACGCCCTTCAATTCATCGAGCAGTTTCTTGCGCTCGGCGGTGTCCGTGACGTAGTTGATGGCAGCCGTTTTGAGCACCGTGGACATTTCCTGGGCCGTGTTCGGAAGCGCGGTGTCGGGACAGGCGGTGATGCACTCCATGCACTGGGTGCAGTTCTCTGCGATGTAAACGGGCGTCTCCCGGCGTGCGACATATTTGGACTGCGTGGCACCTGACCCGGCCCCCATGACGCCGAGGGACGCCAGCGCTCCGGCAGGCTGGTGGTAACCAAGTCCATTGCGGAATTCGCTGTCGAATTTGGCGAGCGTCTGGAAGGGCGCGCGTGCCTGCCCTTGCGGCATCGGGACGCCACCGCAACTGCCTCCCGTGTTGCAGCCGGCGGTGGGTATGAGGTCATGCCCACCCACGGGCCACAGCGGCGCGTTGCGCATGGAGGAGCGATCGGGATCCTCCATGCCGCCATGCTTGATCTCCTGCACCCGGGCGAAGCCCTGGGTCATGACCTCCATGTTCGAGGCCACCACGGCATCGCCGAATCGTCCGAACTTCTTCTGATACTGTTTCTGGACGCTCTCCTGGAACTTTTCCTCGCTGATGTTGAATTCCTTGAGGAAAGGGCTGACGCGGAAAAACGCGCCGAGAAAGGAGTTGCCCTGCATGCGCAACTGGAGTTCGGGCTTGTTCGTCGCCTTCCGGGCGATGTCGAAACCGGGCAGGATGAACACCCGGATGTTGTTGTCCCGGACAAACTGCCGGTAGCGGGCGGGGATGCGTGTCCATGCGGTTTCCACGGTGTCGCTGGATTCCCAGACGAACGAGCCACCCTTCTTGAGACCCTCCAGCGGATTGGTGTGCGTGAAGGCCTTGGGATCGCAGCAGAGCACAACATCCACGTGGTTGAGTTCGCAGTTCACCTTGATGGGCGACGGCGCAACGGTGAGATAATAATTCGTGGGCGCGCCCTTCTTTTCGGAGCCATATTTGGGGTTCGCCATGACGAAGAGTTTTTCGCGCAGCGTGCCGTCCTCCTCGTATTCCGGATTGGACTCGGAGATGAACCGGCCGAACTCGCCGATCAACTCACCCAGGTTTTTGCCTGTGGTGATCATTCCCCAGCCGCCGATGGAGTGGAACCGGACGGCAATCGCGCCCTGGGGCAGCAGCGAGGGCGTGTCCTTGCTGATCACGGCGTAGGGGTGGTCGATGCCCAACGTGAAATACGATTCGCCGTCGGCGGCACTTTTGCCGTCCTTGCGGCGCGTCTGGCCTGTGGCGAACTCATAGGCTCCGAGCGTGTGTTCGGGGCGGAAGTCGCGCGAACCGATGCCATAGGAACCGCGGAACAGACGCGGGGTTTCCTCGGGTTTGAGCGCAGGGAGCGGGCCGATGCCGTAGCGTGCGACCTCGTTCGCCTTGCCCAGCGCGGTGCGGATGTCGCGGGCCAGCGGGTTGTCGCCCGCCATGCCCTCGTCCGTGCGCT
>CAYQCZ010000683.1:0-2084 GCA_964415955.1 uncultured Verrucomicrobiota bacterium
CTTCCGCCAGTCCGCTGGCGCTGGCGCTGGCGCCGCCGCCGCCGCGCAGACGCAAAACGGCTTCCGCGCGCTCGCCGCGCCCCGCGTGCAGTCCGTGGGCGCGCCCATCCGCCGCATTGGCAACCCGCTGGCCGCCTATGCGGGCAACTGAATCCACCGGTGCGGCCAACAGGCCGCACCGTCCCACCACGATCAACCCCCAATCATCACGACCATGATCAAACCCATCTTCAATTACGGCGAATGGCAGGCCCATGTGGCCCGCCAGGGCCGGTTCCCGCTGCGCAACACGCTCATCAGCCGCGTTGCCTACTCGACCACCGCCTCTCAAAAATACCAATTTTTCCAAAGCGGCTTTGGGGAAAACAACGAGGAGCGCAACTCCCTGGCAGCCGCCAACAAGCTCAAGGCCGACACGCTGCTCATCGGCATTGAGTGCGCCCTGTGGTGCGGGGACCACCAGCTCGACGCCTTTGTCGGCACGGACGCCACCGCCGTGAGCAACGAGCTTCTTGCCGGTTTTTACCAGGCGGGCGTCCTCACGTTGAAGGCGGGCAATGTCACATGGATCGAGCAGCCCCGCCCGTTCATCCACATGCCCAAGCTGCGCCAGGCATCCGTCCGAGCCCAGGGGCCGAAAGCCCTCGTTCTGGCAGAGGCCGCCCCCAACACCTACCCCGGCGCGACCGTCAGCTACGCGCCCGCGCCCCATGCGAAAGTGAGGGGCAAGCCTTTCACGCTCGCACCCATGCTCCTCCTCGAGGAAAAGGAAAATTTTCAGATAGAGATTTCCTTCCCCACCGGTGCGGTGAACCCCATCGCCTCATCCATCGCCAACGACTCCACCAATCCCTATTACCTCGAAGTTGGCTTAATCGTGGAGGAAGCCAACCAGCCCTGAACACCCCACCCAAGACAAAGCCCATGAATGCCATTCTAGAAGAAGCGTCCGCAGTGCGCCGCCAGTTCGGCCCCTGCTACCAATGGTCACTCCATACATCAAAATTCTACCCCTCCGGCGGCATCACACCCGCCGGCGTCAACCTGCTCGCCTACGGGCAGGGGCAGGTCGATGCCGATGACACGCGCACCACGCCAGTTGTCCTCACCGAGGAGGAGAGCAACTTCGGCAAGTCCGGGCAGATGGAATATGATTTCATCGCGCGCGCCATCCGTTGCGAGCTGCACCTTGCCCCCAAGGCCCGCCAGCATGCGTCAGTGTCCGGTGATGCCGATGGAATCGTCGGCGCCGGATTCAGCGTGCAGGACGTTCTGCACCGCATCATGCAGCGCGGCCTGGCCCGGCTGACGGTCAACAAAAAGGAACGCGCCCAGCTCCGCGAGCCCTTCCTTCAATGCCCGCCCGTCAATGTGGTCGTTCCGGAAACGCTCGGCGTCGCCCAGCTCGCAAGCCAGGTCAACCAGTTCTGGGTGACGCAAGACCCGGACGCGCCGCTCTACAAGTTCCCCGACCTGCTGCATTTCAGGAAGGGCGACATCGTGAAGCTGCAACTCGAAATGCCCGACGGCGCAAGCCCGAGCATCGCCAGCATGTGGACCAACGGCACCTACACCGTAACCCCCGTCATCCTGATGAGGACCTACCTCGACGGATGGCGCATCAACTGATCACCCAGGGCCGTGTCTGGCCACACCAGGCACGGCCCGCAGCCACAAGGACACCATCATGAACCTGATCTTCCCGGCCAATGTGGCCATCCCCGTGGCCTACCAGGCCACACCGGCCAGCGCCTTTGCCGCCTCCATTGGCGACACCAAGCAGGCCACCATCACGCTCAACAAGGACTTTTGCTACCTGGTCACCGCCCGTTACATCGGAACAAGCGCGGACACCATCGTACTTGCCACGCACGACAAGACCAACCAGCTCGATAACCTCGTCGCCGCCCGGTGGAAGGTCTTGAAATCCTCCAACCTCGGCCAGATCGAGCTGGACGCGCAGCACATCGACCAGCGCTGGCACAACTCCCCGCTGATCGTCAATGGTGAGCAGACGCCCGGCCTGATCTTCGGCACCGGCACCGAATTGCAGGTGCAATTCTCCAACCTCGTCGCCGCCGCCA
>CAYQCZ010000684.1:0-2075 GCA_964415955.1 uncultured Verrucomicrobiota bacterium
TCAGAAGAAGCATCCCGGCGTAACCTATCCGACGCCCCCCGATTGCCTCTCCGAGCCAGAACACCAGCCAGAACAAGCCAACGGAGATGATCGCATTCAGGGCAAAGACGTTCGCCACCCGATATCCTGAGACGTCGTGCAGCAGGGAAAGGAGGAATGCAAAAAGAAGCGGCCTCTTGTCCACGAACGCACTCAAGTGGATCATGTTGCCATTGCTGTATTGCACTTCGTCAGGCACCCATGCCTCTCGCTCCAGATGCATCTGAAGCGACGAAGCAACAAACACATATTCGTCATACATCACCCGCAGTTTGTGCGGTTCGTGCAGTTGCAGGAAAAGTGCGCAGCCGACGGCCGCGGCTAGAGGCCCGGCGTAACTAGCCCAAGAGAGCGTCCAGCCCTTGAACGCTCGAATCGCAACAACGACCGCAGTCACCACGATTGCAGCGATCGCCCAGTAACCAAATACCCGGATACCTACCTGTGCTTGGGACGGACTGAGCCAGGCGAATCGCACCGCTAGGGCAAAAAGGCCGGTGGCTGCAAGAAGTAACAATCGCAGACGCGACGCGGGTGACATCGGGGTGAAAAAACGGAGCATTGGCATGCGATGCAAAACAAAAGGCCGCCCTTGGAGGGCGGCCTTTGAGATTCATGCGACCAAACAGCTTACTTGTCGTGAACGACACTGCGGGTCGTTCCCGCGATCGCCGAGCCAGTGATGCGGGTCACTGATGTCGTGATCGGATCGGGAGTGACTGTCACCGTTGGGTTGGCAGCGCCGCCGACGTTCGAGGTATAGTAACCCGCGATGTAGCCGGTGGTCCCTCCGTTGTTATAAAGGGCGGAAATCGCGACGGTCGACAGACCGGACTCCATGAAGTACTGGTCGGCTGCGCCGGCGATTTGGCGGAGCGAGTTCGCGACGTGCTTGTCCTGCGACGTGGAGCGGACCTTGTTGAAGGCGGGAATGGCCAGAGCGGCGAGAAGGCCGATGATGACCACGACAATCATGATTTCGACGAGGGTGAAGCCCTTCTTGGAACGATGCATTTTCATATCTGATGATGGTTTATACGCTGTTGTTTGGCTGAGTCCGGCAAAGAGAAAAACGTGTAACCCGCATTAGGTCAAGGGCTTCGTCGTGAGGATTTTGTAAAAGCCGGAGGCCCGCGGAACCCCGCGCGAGCGCGCGAAGCCCGTCAAACGTAGGCACTTGCGCGCATGGAACGGCTTAAGTCCGGACTCCGCCGAGGCGCGGCGCCGAGTTGAAGTCGGAAGTTGAAGTTGAAGAGCCAAGCCGGATGAAACGCGGAGGACGCGGAGATCGCGAAGAATGGAATCACCCGAAACGAGTTAACCGCCCTACTTCGTCTCTGACTACGAAGGGCACGGCAAAGAACGCAGAGAGCGCAAAGACGGAAGCCGCATGAGTGCTGCCCGTAGCCACCGAGGTCACGAGGTGGAGCGGCCCCTGCCTCCTGACGTCGGCAGCTACATTCAATGCCCGCATGCGCACAGCTTTGAGTTTGGTGATTCATTGGATGTTGGAGCTTGGGGTTTCCGCTCCGCCGGGCCTGTCGAAACGCTCACGCGTTCCGCTACTTTTCAACCTAAACTTTCCACTTCAACTCCGCCGCCCCGCGGCGGCGAATGCCAGATGCCAGATTGTCAGTTGCCAGATTCTAGATTTCCCGCGCTCGGGTGGAGACCACCCTCGAAGCTCCAACATCCAACCTCCAAGCTCCAGAGAAGCACCAAGGGCCAAACTCCGAAACTGGTGCTTGGGATTTGAAGATTCATTGGATGTTGGAGCTTGGAGCTTCGGTCCCCTTCAACCTCAACTTCCAACTTCAACTGCGCGCCGTTCGGCGGCGTCGATCAGGGTGCCACCGTAAACCCCAGATCCGCGGCCGCGGCCCGTTGCCCCTTGTCAAACGAGAGGAGAATTTTCGCGCCGTGGATCCGGGCGTTGGCCAGGTGCAGTACGTCGAGGGCGCGAGTGCGATGCTTGGAAGCCACCAGCCTTGAAATCCGATCCGCCTCCTCGATCAACCGGTATGCCTGCATCGGCG
>CAYQCZ010000685.1:0-2074 GCA_964415955.1 uncultured Verrucomicrobiota bacterium
GATCGTTTGGATTCCAGGACCACGGATTGCCGGTCTGGTATCGCAACATCCGCATCCGCACGCTGGATTGATTCCATGTCCCTGGCCACCACGAGTCAGGACGGAGGGCGCGGGGTCCGTGAATGGTTTGCCCCCTGGAGGTTCGGGCTGCTTCTGGCTGCCTTTCTGTTTGGGGCGTTCGTTCCGGTGCTTCTCGGAGGCCAGTCGTTCGTGTTGCGCGACTATGCGTTGTATTCCTTCCCGGTGGCGTCTCATTGGAAGGATGTTTTCTGGCAGGGCGAGACCCCCTTGTGGAACCCCCACAATCACTGCGGCATTCCCTTCCTGGCGCAATGGAGCACGCTTGCGCTTTATCCCGGCACGTTGTTTTACATGGCATTTCCGCTGTCATGGGCACTGCCGGTGTTCAGCATCGGCCATCTGTGGCTGGGTGGCATGGGGATGTATTTCCTCGCCCGGGGATGGACGGGGCATTCACTGGCGGGAGCGCTGGCGGGCCTGTTGTTCGCCTGCAATGGACTGGCGTTGAACTCGTTGATGTGGCCGCACTACTGCGTGGCGCTGGCCTGGATGCCGTGGGTGGTGATCGCCACCCGCCGGGCAGTCCTGTCCGGCGGAGCGGCCCTGGCCGGCGCCGCGGCCATCGGGACCATGCAGATGCTTTCCGGGATGCCGGAGATCATTCTTCTGACGTGGCTCGCCGTGGGGGGCGCTGTCCTTGTGGACGGCATGCGCGCGCGTGTGACTCCGGTGAAGCTCCTGATGCGCGGCGGATTGATCGCCGGCATGGTGGCGGTGTTGAGTGCGGCGCAGCTCCTGCCCTTCTTCGAACTTCTGACGCTCTCGCAGAGGGACAGTGCCTACGGGGGCTCGCAATGGTCGATGCCGCCGGGCGGCCTTGCGAATTTCCTTGTGCCGCTTTTTCAAACACAGCCATCGCGCACGGGCATTCACTTCCAGCCCGGCCAGTTTTTCACCCCATCCTATTACAGCGGGATCGGCTGCATCTGGCTGGCCCTGTGTGCGCTGCATGCGGCCCGCAACAGGGTTGTCTGGATGCTGGCAGCGGCCGGCGCGTGCAGTCTTGGACTGGCGATGGGAGATGATTTCCGGCTGTTCCCACTGTTGAAATCCGTGGTGCCGACCGTGGGTCTGGCGCGGTATCCGGTGAAGTTTTTGTTTCTTTTCCAGTTCACGGCGCCGCTGCTGGCGGGCTTTGCCCTGTCACGTCTGGACAGGAGGCCCCACGACGGCAATGGGGGGCCGGTTCCAGCCACGGTTTCGACAGGCTGGGCGGTCGTGTTGTTGTTGCTGACCGGTGCGATCGCCTGGCACGCATGGATGCAGCCAGCACCGGGGGAGCTTCGTGGCGAAACTGTCAGGAATGCGCTGGGGCGCGCCGTGTTTCTGGCCATGATGTGGGGTTGCTGCCGGTGGATGGCCCGTCCGATGGCTGCACGACATGCCGTGCAAGTCCGGTTTCTGCTGCTGGCATTGGTCTGGCTGGATGTGCGGACGCATGCCCCGTCGCTGGCCCCCACCGTGCCGGCGTGGGCGTATGGGCGCGACATGATACGGGACAAGGCGCGTCTGGAACCGTTCCCGGCGCATGGCCATTCCCGCCTGATGATCGACCCGGTGGTGGATGAGCGGCTCAACTACGTGGCGGTCGATGATTTTCTGACGGACCTGCTGCTCAAACGGGCGACCTTCTACAGCAACGCAAACCTGCTCGATGGCGTGTCGAAGGTGAACGGCTTCCACTCCCTTGTGCTGCGGCGCACGGAGGAAGTGATCAAGGTGCTCTATCAACATCCCGACACCTCGGAGGGCATGAAGGATTTTCTGGGCGTTTCCCAGTTCACGCATCCGGAGGACTCGCTGGCATGGCTGCCGCGGCCCAGTTTCCTGCCGATGATCACGGGCGGACAGGAACCGGCTTTCGGAAATGATGCCTCCATCCCCGCTGCCCTGGTCTCCCCCGGCTTCAATCCAAAATCTACAGTGTTTCTTCCCGCCGAATCACAGGCCAAAGCCGGACACATCAAGCTGTCCCAGGTTCAAGTCCTCGCAG
>CAYQCZ010000686.1:0-2066 GCA_964415955.1 uncultured Verrucomicrobiota bacterium
ACCTGGATTGCGGATGGACCGGGCCAGTCCGCTGCTTTCATTGATGGCGCGGTCCTTAATAATGCCAAGCTTGCGGGGCGCCAGAAAAAGCGGGGCGTCGGCAGCCTCAAGCGCCGGCAGACAAACCCAGCACATCAAGACTGCAAGACGCATGGCATGGGACATCATCGCCAATCCTTCATACAGGCACTCCAGCCCTGGTTCGCAGAGCATCCAACACGCGCATGTTGCCCAGCGTGTCGGCGCGGGTGGTCCATGGAGGCGCTCCGTTCAGCACCGCTTGGGCAAACGCATCGGCTTCCATCGCAAACAACGGCCGGGGGCTGGGGACCGAAATGGTTTCACGATCATTTCCCCGCACCACCAGAAAGGATTCGCCCAACAGCCAGGGGAAATCGAACGACATCCAGCCCTTCGTGCCACCAATGAATGTCGTGCGGTCGGACTCCACCGTCATCCCGCATGTGAAGGTGGCCAGGATGTCACCCGGAAAACGGAGCATACCGGCGGCGTAATCATCCACTCCTCGCTCATGCATGTGCGCAATGGCGTGCATTTCGACCGGCTCCGCACCAGCCACGGCGCGGCAAAGGTTCACACAATAGGCGCCCACATCCATCAGCGAACCGCCGGCCATGGATGGTTCATAACGCGCATCGCCGGGCTGGACTTCACGGCAGAAGGTGAAATTGGAACGAATCAGCCGGATGTCACCGATGACACCGTCCTTCAACATTTGAATGAAACGGATGACGGAGGGCTTGCAGCGATACATGAAGGCCTCCACCAGCACTCGTCCGGACTCGTCAGCCGCACGAAACATGGCCTCCGCCTCGCTGGCATTTCTGGCGAAAGGCTTTTCGCACAGGACATGTTTCCCGGCCCGCAGCGCCTTGATGCTCCACTCGTGGTGAAGATGGTTGGGCAGGGACACGTAAACCGCCTCCACCTCGGGATTGCCGGTCAATGCCTCGTAGCTGCCATGGGACGCTCCTCCGAACTCCGCCGCAAACGTCGAGGCGCCTGCCGCTGAACGCGATCCCGTCGCCACCAGCCTGCCGCTTTGCGATGCCGGCAGTTGGGAGGCGAATTTCCGGGCTATCGCGCCGGTGCCGAGGATGCCCCACTTCAACCCAGGCATGGAATCGTGACAGTTCAAGGGCTTATCGCTTGAACACACGACGCACGACCGTGTCAAAAACAGCCCAGATGATCATCAATACAACGAATGCAATGGCGGCCTTTTCCCATGTCGATCCATTCTGGATGAAACCGAAATAACGCGGATCAAGCTGGTAGATGCCAAAACCGATGATTCCCATCACGGCCATGACCACGGCCAGCTTCAAGATGAGCGTCATCTCTTCACTGAAGGGATTGAACTGCAGCGCCCGACATTCTGGACAACGCCGGTCCGTGGTGCGCATCTTGACACCGCAGTGTTTGCAACTGACCCGCTCCACCCGTGTCTTGCGCTTTTTCTCCGCCGCCACCGCCGCGCGGTCGAACGCCACTTTTATGATGCCGCTGCCCACATGTATGAACTGGCGGATGTCAATGGGCTCGCTGAGCCCGGCCATCTCGTCACGCATGAGCAGAATGAACACGGATGATTCACCCGGATCCTTGAGACGCACCTCCGGACGACGGGCACGAATCAACACATGGGTGTGCTTTACGCCTTCGAACTCAAAAGACTCGTCCAGACGCACCAAATACCAGTCCTTGACGCCATTGCCCGCCTCGAGCCGGTCTTCGATGACACCATCGCGGGGCAGCAACTGTGAAAAATCGGCATCGCACTCATAGGCCTCAAGCTTGAGCCTCTGGCCGACGGCTTGATCAAGTTCATCAATTTCGAGCTTTCGCATGACGGGCATGGTGCCGGGATGTTTTCGGCTTCGGGTCAATTGGCCGTGACAGAGGCCTTTTCCTGGGCGATGTAGATCTGCGCCCTCCGCATGGCCTCCTGTATCTGAGCAGGTGTCATGCGGCTTTCGACTGCGGTGCGGTTCTGGATGGCCGCCTGTTCACCATGCCTTGCCGCCAGGGTGAACCATTTGTAG
>CAYQCZ010000687.1:0-2059 GCA_964415955.1 uncultured Verrucomicrobiota bacterium
GAGCCGCTCCCGATGACTTCCCGCCCCGCCTACGACACTGATCTGACCCGTGAACAGTTTGCCCGCCTGCTCCCACTTCTTCCTGCCCGCAAGTCCGGCACGAAAAGGGGCGGCCGTCCGCCCCTTGACTGGCGCGAGATCATCAACGCCATCCTCTACGTCGTGCGCACGGGCGCGGCCTGGCGTCACATGCCGCACGACCTTGTGCATTGGAAGACCGCCTACCACTATTTCAACCTCTGGAGCAAGGACGGCACGTGGGCGTCTATACACGACGCGCTGCGGGGCCAGGTGCGCATGGCCGAGGGCCGGGAGTCCTGCCCCTCCGCCGCCATCATCGATTCGCAATCGGCGAAGACGACGCTCAAGGGGGGGATTCACGCGGCTACGACGCGGGAAAAAAGATCAAGGGCATCAAGCGCCACCTGCTTGTCGACACGCTCGGACTCGTGCTCGCGGTGATGGTGCTTCCCGCATCGTATCAGGACCGCGATGGGGGTCTTCTGCTCCTCGCGGGGCAGAGGGACAAGTGGCCGCGACTGCGCCGTATATACGCCGATGGCGGCTATGCGGGGGAACTCGTCTTGATGATCGCCGCGCTGTGCGACCGGTTGCTCGACATCGTCAGGCGCAGCGAGGATGCGAAGGGCTTCCAGGTCATCCGGAAACGCTGGATCGTCGAGCGCACGTTCTCGTGGATGGACAAATGCCGGCGACTCTCCAAGGACTACGAACGGCTTTCGGAAACGTCCGCCGCAATGGTTCACTTGGCGATGATCAACCTCATGCTTCACAGGCTCGCTCCGGAGGAGGCGTGATGGTTTTAAGACGCTTTCTCAGGAACCGCAGGAGTTCCAAAAGTTCCGAGAAAGCTGGACGCTTATCAGGGAGTCGATGCTGTCGCTCATCCCTCCTCCCGAGACCGAGGGCATAACGAGCTTGGGATATGTGCAGCTCGAGCGGGTTCGGCTGCCACCACCGTAGGTGTTGAGGCATCCGCGTCGACACGCCCAAGGGAGACTTTCCACGCGCCGTGGCGGGACCTCGTCGAGTCGCGTTTCATGCTGGCGGATGCGTGGCATTACTACTGGTTTGCGCCGCTGAAGGCGTATCGTTCGTACAAGGAAATCCTTGCGACACATGGGGAGGACGAGGGTGTGAAAGCGCGTTGTCTTGTGGAGATGGCGGCGTGCATGCTGGAGCTTGCGCGGATGCCGGACAAGGAATGGCGGGCGGACATGGAGGACGCGCGTCGTGCGTGCAAGCGGGTGATGGCGGAGGTGCCGGCGGAGTTTGATCGGGCACAGGCGGTGGCGGATTTGATGTACTGCGAGACGTTCCTCTACGAAGTCCCCTCGCGCTGGCAGGAGTCGCTGGATGCGTTCGCGGGCTTTGAGGAAAGGCATCCCGGTCGCACGCGGGAGATTTCGATGGCGCTGAACATGCGCGCGTATAACCACGCGGATCTTGGCGACTGGCCCTCGGCGAAGGCAAACTGGGAGCGCATCCTCGCGATGGACATCAGCGATCCGCGGGAGCGGTTCCAGTGGAAGGGTGAACTGAACAACGTGAAGCAGGTGGCGGCGCTACTTTGGAATTCTAGCGTTTGAAGACGCGTTGTTGTGTGTCCTCGTCGCCGGGGGATGCTTTGCCGGAGATGGTCGACTGGAGGTGGTCGGTGAGGACGGGCACTTCGCTGGAGACGCGGCGGATGATGTCGTCGATGGCCTGGAGGTTGTCGGCGAGTTGGCGTGCGTCTTGTGTGACTTCGAAGGAATCGGAGGGTGCGGGTGTTTCGGCCTCGTTGACATAGGAGAGCCGCTGGACGATGTCGCGTATGGTTTCTGCGCTTTCCTGGTGGCGCATGTTGAGCATGGCCATTTGGCGCCTCAGGGACATGACCATGTCTAGGCCGCGGTCGATTTCGCGTTCGAGTGCCTTGAGTGCCTCGTCGTCGGATGCTTTTTCCTCGATTTCGCGGTGTGAGACCATGGGTGCGGAGTCCGAGGCGAGGGGTCCGCTGATTTGTCTGCCGAGGAGGCTTGATTGTGCGTTGAGT
>CAYQCZ010000688.1:0-1020 GCA_964415955.1 uncultured Verrucomicrobiota bacterium
CCGGACGTGTGCACAAGTTCCGGTGGCCGCGCCGCGCGGCCCCGTCCAGAACCTGTCCACACGCCCGTGTGGACAGTCGAACCGGATTTGCGGGGGACGGGGCCAAGCCTGGACGGAATTTATTGTGCGATTAGTCACTCACTGACAGATTTTTGATCTTGAGACGCGATGGAGTCTCGGGCGGAGGTGACGACCGTCGTCGTGCCGGCCCGGGCGTCCGGGTGGGGCAATGAATGCCTGACGACGCGGGTGCCCGGAAGTTTGGGTGGGGCGGTTGCCAACGCAAAGGTGATCGCGCAAGCAGGTTTAAGGCGGCAAACCGGAGCGAGCGACCTTGCGACTGAGCTGGAATGAAATTCGGGTGCGGGCAGCCAGTTTCGCGCGCGAGTTTGCGGATGAGACTTACGAAAAGGGTGGCACCCAGACTTTTTACAATGCTTTCTTCCAGATTTTCGGCGTGAAGCGGCGCTCCGTCGCCGTTTACGAAAGCCGCGTGAAGAAGCTTTCCGGAGATACAGGCTTCATCGACCTGTTCTGGCCGCAGGTGCTGCTGGTGGAGCAGAAAAGTGCCGGGCGCAGCCTTTCGGCGGCGCGGGTTCAGGCGGAGGACTACTTTCTCTCGCTGAAGGAACACGAGCGGCCACGCTACATCCTGGCCTGCGATTTCCAGACGTTTGACCTCTACGACCTGTCCGAACGCACATCCCACCATTTCCGGCTGGCCGACCTGCCCGACCATGTGGAGCGGTTCGGCTTCATCATGGGCGTGCAGAAAGTCGCCTTCAAGGATCAGGACCCGGTCAACATCCGCGCCGCCGAACTGGTGGGCCACCTGCACGACAAGCTGGAGGAAGCGGGCTTCACCGGCACGGACCTCGAACGCTTCCTCGTGCGGATCGTGTTCTGCCTGTTCGCGGACGATACCGGCGTGTTCCAGCCGAGGAACCTGTTCCTTGACTGGCTGGAAGAGCGCACGGCGGAGGACGGCCACGACCTCGGCTCCAAGCTGGCCGAACTGTT
>CAYQCZ010000688.1:1030-2059 GCA_964415955.1 uncultured Verrucomicrobiota bacterium
AGGACGCGCGCGGCGCGCTTCTCGACGAGGACCTCGCCGCATTTCCCTATGTGAACGGCGACCTGTTCAAGGGCGCGACCCGGATTCCGGCCTTCAATGCAGAGATGCGCAACGCGCTGGTACAGGCCAGCCGGTTCGACTGGTCTCCCATCAGCCCCGCCATTTTCGGCAGCCTGTTCCAGTCGGTGATGAACAGGGAGGAGCGGCGCAAGGCGGGCGCGCATTACACGACCGAGAAGAACATCCTGAAGGTGATCAACCCGCTGTTCATGGACGGGCTGCGGGCGGAGTTTGCGCGGGCAAAGGCGCTGACGCGGGGCCGCAAGGACGCCCTGGAAGCGCTGCATGACAAGCTCAGCACACTGAACTTCCTTGATCCCGCGTGTGGATGCGGAAACTTCCTCATCATTGCCTACCGGGAACTGCGCCGGCTGGAGATCGAACTGCTGCAGGAACTGGTTCCGGGGCGGCAACTGGAACTGGACGCGGCGATCCTGAGCCGGGTGGACGTGGACCAGTTCCACGGCATCGAGATCGGCGAATTCCCGTCAGAGATTGCCCGGGCCGCGATGTGGATGATGGACCACATCATGAACAATGAACTCTCCCGCGCCTTCGGCCAGAACTATGCGCGCATCCCGCTGAAGAAATCCGCGAACATTGTTCACGGGGATGCGCTGGAGATTGACTGGGCGGATGTGATTGCGCCGAGTGAGTGTAGCTTCATATTGGGCAACCCTCCTTTCGTGGGACACCACCTTCAATCTGAGAGTCAGAAGGCGCTAATGCGCCGCACCTATGGCACATTTGGTGACAGTGCGGGCGTCATGGATTTTGTGACCGCTTGGTTTTTGAAAGCCGGAAAGTATATCCAGCGCACCAGCACGGAATGCGCTTTCGTTGCCACCAATTCGATATCCCAAGGCGAGCAGGTCGGAATACTTTGGCGGGCGCTGGCCCCGCTCAACCTGCACATCAACTTTGCTCATCGGACTTTCAAATGGGAGAGCGAAGCGCGCGGAAAGGCCG
>CAYQCZ010000689.1:0-2047 GCA_964415955.1 uncultured Verrucomicrobiota bacterium
AACAACCCCAACACTCCACGTCGGAGAGCCGGGTTCACACTCATCGAACTGCTGGTGGTGATCGCCATCATTGCCATCCTTGCCGCCATGCTCCTGCCCGCACTGGCCAAGGCAAAGGGCAAATCAATCGCCTCCTCGTGCATGAACAAGCTCCGTCAGATCGGAACCTGCTCCGTCATGTATCAGGGCGACAACAAGGACAAGCTGCCCTACGCCGGCCTTCAAATGGGCAACTCGACCCATGCCGGTTGGGATGACCTCATGGACGGCTACATGGGAGGCGCACTCACGCTGGCGCAGATGCGCAACACCACCGCGGCCACGGCTCCGGCTCCTTTCAAAGTCCTCCTTTGTCCCGCAGACAAAGTTCCCTCCAGTGGTGCCAACGTCCGCCGTAGCTATGCCATGAACCGCTACCGCACGCATGTGGGACCGAACCTCGATCAGGGTGCCCGCATCAACTTCCCGATCACCTCCAGCGCGGATACCGGCCCCGGCATGGTGTTCCGACTCACCGCCGCTTCCAACACGAACGGTTTCTGGTCGCCCTTTCCGCCGTCTTCCATCAGCGCAAACTGGGATGCCAGCACCTTGCGCAACATTCCAGGTGTCACGGATGGACTGCTTCTGCAACCGTCACAGACCATCGTCTATACCGAGCGCATTGATCAGGGCGATCAATACGTCGGCAGCTGGATCGCGTGGGTGGAACAGGCAGCAACAGGCGGCAGCCGCCGTTGGCACATTGGCAACGTCGGCAATGCGGCCTCCAGTGCCACTGAGTATCAACTGATGCACCACATGAACATGTTCAACTACACCTTCGGCGACGGGCATGCCGAACTGCTGAATCCCGAGGCCACCAGCACGAACACGACCATGCAGTCGCTGATGTGGACCATCAATCCGAAGTCCTGACACCGTCTGCGTCAACGAAAAGCAAAGGCCGCCGAAAGGCGGCCTTTTCCATTTGCCGCGAGCGCCACCGGTCCCGGACCGCACCGTGTCCCCTCACGATGCCGGGCGTTCGAGCGACAAAATGCGCCAGACCAACAAAAGATCGGCGCTTACTCCATCAATTTAACAAACTCATCCGCCTGTTTGATGGACTGGTTCATCTGCTCGATCAGCCGTGAGATTTCAGCCTGGATGTTCGCACCTTCACCTTTCAGGGAGGCAATCGCCTGAGCATTCAGGTTATGCTTCAGATACAGGACGTAGTCGTTGAACTGCCGCAGCACGGGTTCCATGGTGGCCTCCGAAGCCCGGAGTGATGATACCAGTCCGGAATACCGGCTCCGCGTATCGTTCAGTTTGCGCCGGCTGTCCGCGGCCAGTGTGGGGCTGGATATCTGCGTAATCTCGCTCTCCCACTCCGCAAAAAGGTCGTTGGCGATGCGGTCCATCCTGGTGATGCGTTCCCGCACGGCGGACGCCGCCGCCTCGCACCCCGAGTAATCGGACTTGAGCTGGTTGTAGGCGGACTCCAGTTTGCCTCCGTCATACCCGTAAATGGCCTTGAGGCGGCCCAGTGCGTCCTTGAATTCCTTGCTGGCATCCATCTGCTCGTCCCGGGCCGCCACCACGGATTTCTTCAGCAGGTCCCGCTTCTCATAACCAAACTTCTCCATGGTTGCGTAATAAGCGGACTGGCAGCCCGACAGCACACATGCTGCGCACACCAGCATGGCGCCGATGCTTTTGGGGAAATGACTTCTCATGCGATGATTGTAACCACCGGAAACACCAACGCAAAGGGCAAGCTGCGGCAATTCATGGCTTGCGAGGTTCATTGGCCTGCCGAGAGATTCTGCCCGCGTTTCCAACCCATTCACACCAACACGAAACCAGCGACGCCATGAACGCCGTCAACCAGTTCCGCACCGTCAAGAAGAACACCGCCAGCAAGGTCGCCAACGAACTCTCCCGCACTGGTGGATTGCTCCGCCTCGCGCACACCTGGGTGCCGCGCTCGTTTCTCAAGCCGGCCTCCGCATCAAGCTGCATCCCGATGACACATACGCCTACGGCTTGAACCGCGGCGGCA
>CAYQCZ010000690.1:0-2038 GCA_964415955.1 uncultured Verrucomicrobiota bacterium
GTCGCAGCCCCATGAAGGGGATGCTCCCTCCTCGCGCCTCGCCATCCGCACCTTTTCTCGAAAACAACGCCCCTTGTCATTTTCAGACAGGCTCTGAGTGCAAATGGAGACCCGGCACCCGCCCGGGGAAACCCGCCCTTGCATACCCCGTGAAGCGCCATTACTTTTTGCAGAATCATTTTCCGACCATGAAAAAAAGACTGGTTTACGGCGCGCTGCTCACCGCCCTCACGCTCAACCTCATCGTCGGCGTGCAGGTTTACTACGTGCAGGGCGCGCAGGATGCCACCAAGAACGATCCCTATTCCAATTTCGCCCTGCTGACGCGCGTGATCGAGATGATCCGCTCGGATTATGTGGATGGCGACAAGGTCACCTATCAGGACCTCGTCTATGGCGCGCTCAAGGGCATGGTGGCCACGCTCGACCCGCACAGCGAATTCCTGGACAAGCGCAAGTTCGACGAGCTTCGCAAGGACACGGAGGGGGCCTTCGGCGGTCTCGGCATCGTGGTCACCATCAGGGACAACCACCTCACCGTGATCGCCCCGATGGAGGACACCCCGGGCTTCAAGGCGGGCATCCTCGCCGGAGACCGCATCATCCGCATCGACGGCAAGAGCACGGAGAAACTCGGGCTCTCTGATGCCGTGACCCGGCTGCGCGGCAAGCCGGGCAGCAAGGTCAGCATCACCGTGTTCCGTCCCTCCACCACCACCACCAAGGACTACGAGCTGGTCCGCGCCGAAATCAAGGTGGACACCGTCAAGGACATCAACGGCAAACGCGAATTCCCCATCGGCGATAACAGCATCGGCTACATCCGCCTGACCCAGTTCGGCGAACAGACCGCCAGCGACCTCGAAAAGGCCCTCACCAAGCTCGAAGCCCAGGGCATGAAGGGCCTCGTCCTGGACCTGCGCGGCAACCCCGGCGGCCTTCTCGATCAGGCCGTCTCCGTCTGCGAAAAATTCCTCCCTCGCGGCCAGCTCGTCGTCTCCACCGAGGGACGCAACGACAGCCAGAAGTCCGAGTATGTCGCCAAGGGCGTCAAATCCCGCGACAAGGACAAGCTGCCCATGGTCATCCTGGTCAATGGCGGCAGTGCCAGCGCCAGCGAGATCGTCTCCGGCTGCCTCCAGGACCTGAAAAGGGCCATCGTGCTCGGCGAACAAACCTTCGGCAAAGGTTCCGTCCAGAGCATCCTCCCGCTCAGCGACGGTGCCGCCCTCCGCCTGACCACCGCCAAGTATTACACGCCCAGCCACAAGGTCATCCATGAGAAGGGCATCACCCCGGACATCATCGTCCCCATGAGCGACGAGGAGGAACGCGCCCTGTTCATCAAGCGCTCCGCGGGCGGAATGGAATCCCTGGATGAGGCCGAGCGTGAGAAGGTGGAAAAGGTCCGCGACATGCAACTGGACCGCGCCATCGACATGCTCAAAGGCATCACGCTCTTCACCAACCGCGAGAAGAAGGACTCCGAAAAGGTCGCCACTGCCAAGTGACGCTGCTCGCCTTCGAGACCTCGTGCGATGAATCCAGCGCGGCCGTCATCCGTGGCGGGCGGGTCCTTTCCAACGTCGTTTCCTCCCAGATCAGGCTCCACGCCGAATACGGCGGCGTCGTGCCGGAACTCGCCACACGCGAACATCTGAAAAACCTCGGTCCCGTCGCCACGACCGCACTGCGCGAAGCCGGCATGGAACCCGCCGCACTCGACGTCATCGCCGCCACCCAGGGCCCCGGCCTGCCACCCGCCCTGATGATCGGCCTCAAGACGGCGCAGGCCATGGCCTTTGCGCTGGACCGGCCGTTCATCGGCATCAATCACCACGAGGCACACCTCTACTCGCCATGGATCACCGGCAACCCCGCGCAGGCGGACTTCCACTCCTTTCAACCCAACGTCTCCCTCATCGTCAGCGGCGGTCACACCATGCTGGTGCATGTGCGCGGCCTGCTGGACCACACCGTCCTCGGCTCCACACTGGATGACGCCGCAGGCGAATGTTTCGACAAATCGGCCAAGCTC
>CAYQCZ010000691.1:0-2036 GCA_964415955.1 uncultured Verrucomicrobiota bacterium
GGTGCTGGTGGGGCGCTTGCGCGAGGCCATCCGGCGGCTGAACCCGGCCATTCCCTCCCGCACCCTCGCCACCCTGCGTGGCACGCTGCTGCCGAAACTGCCGAGCGGGGAATTGAGCGTAACCGCGCTCGACGAAGCCGGAGCCATCGCTTAAACATCTGTAAAGAACATGCCGCGCAGCATTCCAGCTTTGGTGAAGCCAAAACTCCTCGTGTGGGCGAGAGAGTCAGCCGGGCTTTCCCTCGCTCAGGCAGCGGAGCGGACAAAGTTTGCAGTCGAGACCTTGAAGGCGTGGGAGTCTGAGGACTCGGATGCCGCTCCGAGCATCGCCCAGCTCCGCAAGCTCGGGGACGCTTACAAGCGCCCCATCGCTGTCTTCTTCCTTTCCGAACCCCCGCAGGGTTTCGCAGCGCATCGTGAGTTCCGGCGTCTGGCGGGCATCCTGCCCGGCAAGGAGTCGCCCGAATTGCTGTTGGCGCTGCGCTGGGCGGTCTTTCGTCGTGAGGCGGCGTTGGAATTGCACCGTCTCATCGGAGAGGCTCCGCACCGCATCCGCACGGCACTGCACCCTGGCATGGACGCGGAGGAAGCCGGACACCACATCCGGGAGTTGCTCGGCGTGACGTGGCGGGCGCAGACGGATTGGGCCAGTGCGTATGAGGCCTTGAACGCGTGGCGCTCGGCGATGGAAGCAAAGGGAGTTCTCGTGTTCCAAAGTTCAGGCGTTGAGTTGGAGGAAATGCGTGGCACCTGCATCCCGGACCAGCCGCTGCCAGTGATTTTGCTGAACTCGAAGGATGCACCGCACGGCCGCATCTTTTCCCTGCTGCATGAATTCGCCCATATTCTTTTTCATGCAGGCGGGCATCGGACCAGCCGCATGGTCGGGGCTCGTTCGCCTGAAGAGCAGCCACTTGAAGTCGCGGCCAATGCTTTTGCCGCTGCCGCCCTCCTGCCAGCCAATTCGTTCTCTGCGACGGCTGAACAGTATGCGGGTGCCGCTGAAGGCGACGACGATGCCCTGCGCCGCCTCGCGCAAAAGGTAAAAGTCAGCCCTGAGGTGATTCTGCGCCGGTTGGTCACCTTGCGCAAAGCGCCGGAGGGAACCTATCGCCGGAAGCGCGATGCATGGGGCTCGACACTCTGGTATGTCCGCGGTTCCGTGGGCGGTCCTGTGCCGATGGAAGTGCGAACGATAGCAAGCGACGGACGAGGCTACACCCGGCTTGTGATGAACGCTTACGACCAGCGACTGATTTCCACGAATGCCGCGTCGGATTACCTTGGCGTGAAGCCGCGCCATTTCACAAACATCCGCCGTGAGCTTTCTCTCCGGCCCACCTCGGCCGGAGCATGATTTATTGCATTGATACCAGCGCATGGCTCGACGGATGGGCGCGGGATTATCCACCGGATGTCTTTCCCTCGCTTTGGGACAAACTCTCGGAATGTGTCGCCGCGGGCGTGCTCAAATGTTCTGAGGAGGTCTATGTCGAACTGGAAAAGAAAGACGACGGAATCCACGACTGGTTGAAAGCGCGCAAGGAAGTGGTCGTGCCGATTGATGAGGAGATTCAGTCCACTGTGCTCGAACTGCTCGCAGCGTATCCGCGTCTTGTGGATACACACCGGAATCGTTCGCAAGCTGACCCGTTCGTAATCGCGACGGCGGAACGGCTTGGTAAAGACACAGTGGTAGTGACTGGTGAAAAGCGGCGCGGCAAGCTCGACACACCCAAGATACCCGATGTGTGTGACGTGCGAGGAATTCGCCCCATCACCTTCTTGGAGATGCTTCGCGAACTGGGATGGAAGTTCTGATGCCATGTCATCCCTCAACGAATCCATCGTCGAAGACGCCGCCCTCGAATGGTTCGGGGAGCTGGGCTATGCGGTCGGGCACCTGCCTGCGCCGCGTTCCGCGACGCGGCAGGCAGGCGGGCCGCAGCTCGCGCCCGGTGAACTGGCGGCGGAGAGGCAATCGTTTGGCGAGGTGGTGCTGGTGGGGCGCTTGCGCGAGGCCATCCGGCGGCTGA
>CAYQCZ010000692.1:0-2032 GCA_964415955.1 uncultured Verrucomicrobiota bacterium
CAGGCTGGACCAGAGCGAAGTGTCCGAAAGGAAGAGGCGAAGATCCTCGAGTGCCGAGGCGGGGCTGGTGAACGAAAAGGGATAGAGCGATCCGTACGAAACAAGCACGATCAACAACCAGCGAAGCTTGACCAAAGACCTGGCCGGACGATTGTCGGGCGTATCGAACGCACGGCTAGTGGAGAAAGGAACAGGCACCGCTGAAGTCATCGGACCAGGCACTCATCGCAATCGAACATGTTCGACACATAATATGCCCAACCAGCTCCAGCCGGCGCACGCGACCCACGAGACCTTGCTTGTCGCTTTGCCGCTACAGCACTATAGTGCTTTGACGTCAACAACAGGAGTCGACCATGGCCACGACCACCCGCGCCACCGTCTATCTGGACGCCAAGTTGCACGACGCGCTTCGGATCAAGGCCGCCAGCACGCGGCGCTCGATCTCGGACATCGTCTCCGACGCGGTCCGCGAGGCACTGCGGGACGATGAAGAGGACCTGTCCGCCGTTTCGCTGCGTGCGGCCGAACCCACCGTGAGTTACGAGGAATTGCTCAGGCAACTTAAGACCGATGGCACCATTTGAGTTGCGCTTCAAAGCATCGGTCGCAAAGGATTTGCGGGAAGTACCAAAACAGGACGTACTTCGCATTCTCGAGCGGATCGAGACGCTCAAGGCGAACCCGCGGCCGAACGGAAGCGAGAAACTCTCAGGGCACACGCTGTACCGACTCCGCCAGGGAAACTGGAGAATCGTCTATTCGATTGACGACATCGAAATCGTGATCGAGGTCATCCGAATCTCCCATAGGCGTGAGATCTAGCGCAATCTTTGAGTGCCTCCGCTTCGCTAGCGCAGCGATGGACGTCGGGTCTGGACAGCGGTAGGGCGGATGAGCGTAGCGTTATCCGCCACGTGGGGCTCATACGGCGGAAGGCGCTGCGCTGTTCCACCTTACTGGCTGGTGGTTCACGCCAGGAAAACAGATGGCTCGCATTGAAACCGTTCGAGGTGATACGAGACTCGAGCATCAGGTCGGACGCTAGAAAAAAGCCTCAAATAACCCCATAAATAGTATATTTTCTATACCAATGTTCAGCTTCGGATACGATCAATCGAAGAGCGATGCGAACCAGATCAAGCATGGAATCGACTTTGTCGAGGCTCAGAACCTTTGGAACGATCCGGACTTGCTCTAAATCCCGGCCAAAACGATCGGCGAATCTCGACACCTGATCATCGCGCGCCTTCGTAACAAGCACTGGTCCGGCGTCATAACCTATCGTGAGAACCGCATCCGAATCATTTCCGTTCGTCGTTCTCGACCTGAGGAGGTAGCACTTTATGAAGACGAAAAATTTCGATAAGGCATTCGACGACGGAGACAGCGTGATCGAGCACCTGGATCTATCGCGTGCCCGCCGATCGACGCGCAATCAAAAGCGCGTGAATGTCGATTTCCCCACATGGATGATCGCGTCCCTCGATCAGGAAGCCAGTCGTCTCGGTGTCACACGACAGTCCATCATCAAGATCTGGCTAGCCGAACGCCTCGAGAAAACCGCCACTCATGATTGAAAGACCGAGCAAGCGACCGTCTTGAGGGGCTGTGCTCAACACCGCACCCAATCCCCCGCCAGACCCGTAGGGCGCAAAAGCGCAGCGCCTTGCGCCGAGTGCGCTCAGGATGGCGGAATGCGCTGCGCTTTTCCGCCCTACATTCGATCGGCATGAATTTCGAACGGTGTGCACCACCACATCAGCCTGCTCAACGCCGCACCCGCTCCCCCGCCAGCACAAACGCCACCTCCGGTCCGGACAGGATCGCGCGCATGCGGTCGTGTGCGGGACGGTCGGCGATAATCTCGAAAGGGTGCCAACCCGCCTGCAGCGGTAACGCGAGACGCATGCCCTCATCCCCGGCGCGGATCCGCTGCGCATGCTCGAACTCATCGCCCACCCGGACCACCACGTCGGCCTCGGCCTCCAGCGTCAGTTCGTACAAACCGCTCTCGCGCACCTCGAAACGC
>CAYQCZ010000693.1:0-2031 GCA_964415955.1 uncultured Verrucomicrobiota bacterium
GGCGGCCATCGTGGCACCCGTGGCAGGGTCGTAAAGTGTGATCGTCAGGTTCGTCGAGCAGTTGCCCAGGAAGACGGCGTCCGAATTGGTGGCACCCGCCGCCAGCGTAAGATTGGTGATGGTGATCACCTGTGCTGGGATGCCGGGGTTGTAATAGCCATTTTCATCCCAGGACAACGGTCGCGAGGATATTTTGAAGTGGCCCGGCACGACCAGGTCCGGCTTGAAACGCCCGTAGGTGCCCTCACGCAGGATGGCCACGTTGCCGCGGCTGGAGCCCGCCCACACCTGGTTCGAGGAATCGGTCGATCCCTGCCATGGTGTGTTGGTGGTCATGTTTCCGACGCAGTCACCCTGAATGGTCTGGTTGGTGATGCCCGCCGTGGTGCCGCCCGGGTTGGAATCCCGCCGGTTCTCCACCAACCCCACTGTGATCACATTCTTGGCCATGGCCGGGGAAACAATGGTTCCGGCAAAGCCGCCGCCGCCGCTGCTGCCACCACCACCGCGGTTTCCGGCCGCAAACACATACAGCACGGATTGATCCCCCGAGACTCCCGGCACTGCATCGCGCACGGCGGCATCGTAACTGGCCGAGGGTGAATCGTATTCGAAGCGGAAATTCAATCCGCCAAACCAGGAGGGATCATAGCCCCAGCTGTTGTTGGCGATGGGAACGTTGTTCGTGCGCCCATAGACCAGCCGGTTGGTCATCGCGACCGTTTCCTGAAGCTGCGCGTCGGAAATGGTCGCATACTGGCCTGCAGGCGTCTGGTCAAAAGCCCGCTCCAGACTGGGCTGGGTGCGCGGGCTGTAACCGTTCCCGTAGGTGTAATAACGCAGGCCAAACACATTCGCCTCGGGCGCCACACCCCGGAAATTTGCCCCAGCCACCGACCCCAGCGGCGTGCCGGACGGAGACGTCGAACCATTGCCTGCGGCGATGCCCGCCACGAAGGTGCCATGGCCCCATGGATCGTAACCCTCGGCCACCGACACGCGCATGTCGAAACGCACAGCGGTGTTGTTGGTGTTCACCAGGTCGAAATACCAGGTTGTGTTGGTGGCGTATCCGGCGAAACCGGCGTTCAACACGGCAATGTTGGTGTTGACGAGATTTGCGGCGTTTGTGGACGGGTTCAGGTTCGTGCCGCTGCCGGCGTATATTTCAATGCCGGGCAATATGATGTTACCGGTGAAAGTGTTGGTGAAGAGTTCGACCTTCAGTTCTGCGATCGTGCGGTCGAGATATCTGGCGGGAAAATTGGTGAACGCCTCGCCGATGCTGCCAGCGGCTTGAAGTGTCAGGTTGGAATACCATGTCACCACCGTGTTGGCCATGGCGTTGGGCAGGTGCGGATGGTTCGTCTCCATGCCGCTGTCCACGATGAAGATCACCGAGTTGGTGCCGGTAAGCCCGAGATAATTCGCCCCCACGATGGTGTTGGTGGCAATTCCGATGCGCGGACGCGTCAGATCATTCAACACCACGCGCTCATGCACTGGCTCCACAAAATGGATGGTGGACAGCCTGGCGATGTCCGCCAGCGACGCCTGGCCGGCGCGCACGATCAACTGCGGCCCAAAGGCCGATCGTTCCGTTCCCAGCACACGCGCACCGGCATCCGCCAGTTGTCCAATCGCATCGGCATCCGTGCCCGGAAATGCCGTCACGCGCAACAGACCGTTCACCGGCGGCCGCTGGTCTTTCAGCGCCATGTCCAGCAGGTTGTCCTCCAGCTTGTAATAAGGCTCCCATGGCAGCACCGCGCCCACTTCGTCGCCCAGCGCGCGGATGCGTGCGACCTCCCCCGCCGTGGCCTGCACCAGCCAAGTGTTGTGCGGAATGTAGGAGACCAGTGTCGCGCCCGCGCCGCGCAGCCGGTCCTGGAAATGCTTGTCCGCACCCCAACGGCCCTGCACCAGCCATGCACCGGGTTCGTTGCCGGCCTTCAGCTTCTCAGGAATCTTCAAGGCGCGGCGGCTGCGGGTGTCAATCAACGCATTCCGGAGCAGAATCGCGGAATCACG
>CAYQCZ010000694.1:0-2030 GCA_964415955.1 uncultured Verrucomicrobiota bacterium
TGTTCCAGCACACACCCACAAGTGGATGGTCCGCCACGTCCATCATCGCCCTGATGTTCGGCAGCAGGCTGGTGCCCGCACCATGCACCTCCACGCGGATTTCAATTCCAAATCCTTCGCTGAATCTCCCAAGCTCTTTCAGTGAACGCCCGATCTGCCCGATGGTCTTCTCCTTCGGCACCTCCTTGGGAAAGGCGTTTGGCCCCACCGCGCCCACGTCATGCGCAAGACGGATGTAATCCTTCGTGGCCTGGATGTCCTTCTTCAACCGCGCCGGATCGGGCGTGTGAAAGTCAAAGGCGCTGCCCAGACTGTGCAATTCGACTCCGGAATCTGCGAACCGATCACGCACCTGGATCCGCTCCTCCCGGCTCAACGCCACCTCCACGCCATGTGCATGCGTGGTGCGCAGTTCGACGCCCTGAAAGCCGGTTTCGGAGCAGTGTTTGATGATGGTTTCAATGTCCCAGTCTTTGGCCAGATTGTAGGTGACTGTTCCCAGCCGCATCGTGGAAGGTCTGGCAAAGGTGAAGGATGGCGGCTTCGAATCAGCCGCATGAAGTTGTGCCGCGGCGAACGGCCCGGCACCCATCGCAAGCCCCATGTGTTTCAGGAAGGATCGTCGGCTGGCGTTCATGATTCGTGGTGTGTTCAGGGCTTGAGGTCGATGATGGAAGGAAGACTGGTGTTGCCGCACCGGTCCACGGCGGTGACAGCGAAAGAGAGAGCCTTCGCGGCATCGCCGCTCAAGGGCATGGAGGTCTGGTGCGATGGAAGAATGCGCGTCTGCCATGAGGAACCATTGTTCCATTGCACGACCCACCACCATGCTGGTTCCTCTCCCGTGGATGCCCACGCCACCCGGGGGGAGGTGCCCGGCTTGAATTCCACGCGGGGTTTGGCGGGGGAATGATTGTCCAGCCAGAGGGAGGAGGGCGGCAGGGTCTGCCGGGCATAGGGCTGTTTCATCATGGCTTCCGCCAGCGGACTGGTTCCGGCCAGGGCTTTCCAATCGAAGAAGATGTTTCCCGTGGCGCCCGCCTCTGCGCGGGTGAGTTTGATCTGGTTGAGGATTTCATCGGGTTTCCACGCGCCCGTGGAGACCTTGTTCAGGTTGTTCCCGGCCCAGAGATGTCGCTTGAGCGGGTTTTGCCCGGCCCACCATTTCAACAACACCGGGTAACTCTGCGCGGGAGGATCAATGGCCCAATACAACTGCGGGGTGAAGTAGTCGCACCAGCCTTTCTCCAGCCAAAGCTTCGCATCCCCGTAGAGCACCGCGTAGGCGTCCAGGCCCTTGATCTGCGGCGGATGTCCCGGGCGCCAGATGCCAAAGGGGCTGATGCCCACCTTCACCCAGCGCTTGCGTTCCTTCACTCCCTTGTAGAGGCGCTCGACGAATTGGTTCACGTTGTCGCGCCGCCAGTCGTCACGCGACAGTTTCCCTCCGGAGGCCTGGTATTTTTTCCATGTGGTGTCATCGGGAAAATCCATGTTCGTTCCCTTCGCATCCTTTTCAGGATAGGGATAGAAGTAGTCGTCGTAGTGGATGCCATCGATGTCGTAGCGCTGCACGATGTCGAACACGGCGGCCAGCGTGTAATCGCGCACCTTCGGCTCGCCGGGGTCCAGCCAGAGCTGCCTGCCGTAGGTGCGCACCCAGTCGGGATGCTGTTTGGAGATGTGCGATGCTGCCACGGGCGATCTGGCGGAGGAATGACGCACGCGGTAGGGATTGAACCAGGCATGCAGCTCGAGCCCGCGTTGATGGGCCTCGGCCACGGCAAATGCCAGGGGATCGTAGCGCGGCTCCGGGGCCTTGCCCATGGTGCCGGTCAGATACTCGGACCATGGTTCCGTGGCGGATTCATAGAGCACCTCGGTGGCCGGACGCACCTGGAGGATCACGGCGTTCAGGTTGAGATCGAGGGCGCGGTCCAGAATGGTGATCAACTCGCGTTTCTGCTCCACCACAGGCAATCCCGGGTTGGAAGGCCAGTTGATGTTGCCGACGGGGGCGATCCATGTGG
>CAYQCZ010000695.1:0-2019 GCA_964415955.1 uncultured Verrucomicrobiota bacterium
TCAACATCAACATGCAGCGGTTCGACGAGGCCCGCACACACCTCGCCAGGGTGGAACATGAGATGTATCAGCCCCTTAAGGAGCGGGTGGTGGAGAATTTGAAGCGGCGTGAGGAAGAATCAACCCCAACCAGCGTGGAGGCGCCTGCTGGCACCCCCACCGGCCAACCAAGCACCTCAAAATGAAAATCCAGAAGCCATCCCAAAGACGTGTGTTGATCGCCATTCTGCTCACAGTCATTGCAGTGGCTTCAGGATCGACATTGAGAACGGCGGTCGAGCGCGAGGTCATCTCTCCCGCCGCAGTCGTCCAATTCTGGGCCACGGTTTCGCCGTTTCCAGCCAACCGTGAATACTACCGGATCAAGGCCCGCCACATCGCGCTTCAGGATGACATCCGGTCCATGCTCGCGGGTGCCGAAAATGACAAGACCCGGCTGGTCGTTCAGGAACTCAAGAACCGCCAGGCCGCGTTGCGGCGTGATTTGACGGCGTTTCTGGACGAACATCCGTCCCACGTGCTGGCACTGATTGCCAGCGCAGACCTCCACGCCGAGTGCGGCAACCGCATCGGTTCGCTCGACGATCTGGCCAGAGCGGCCGAGCTTTCACCCGGGGATGTCGAGATATGGACGGAGCTTGCCACCAGATCGGTCCGTTTTGGTGAAATGCGGCGTGCGTTTCCGGCCTTTGAAAGGGCGTTGGAGATCGAACCCGAGGATCTGGCCCTCCTGCGGGATTATTCCAATTCCCTTTTTGTTTATCGCAAGGATGCGATGCATCACTACAACATCAATGAGGCAGAGACGTTCGACCGTTCGATGAGGGTCATCCTGAAGGCGCGTGATCTCTACCCGCAGAACATCGATCTGGCCTACGACATCGGCATGAGCTACTACAGCATCAGGCCCTCACGGAACGAGGAGGCTGTGGAGGCATGGAAGCACGTCCAAAAAATCTCAAGAAACGAGTTCGAGAGGCAGACGGCGTCCTTGCACATCGCCAGATTCCTGTTGAAGAGCGGTGATTTGAGTGAGGCCGGCCATGTGCTGGCTGAAGTCACCCACCCGGGCCACGCGCTGCACAAGGGACGGGTCACAAGACTCCTCGCCGGCGTCACAGATGACGAGGATCAGATCCCGACAGTGAGGGCCAGCTTCACCACTCCTTGAGAGGCCTTTTGCTGGCGTGGTTTCCTACTTCCTCCGGTTCTGGAATGTCTCCAGCAGGCGCTCGTGTATGCCTCCAAATCCCCCGTTGCTGAACACGCACACCACGTCCCCGGGCCTGGCCTCGGCTCCCACGTGGCAGACGATGGCATGCACGTCCGGCAGATAAGCTGCTGGTTTTCCGGATTGTTTCAGCGACTCCATCAAACGGGCCGGATCGAGCCTTTCCTCCGGTGACAGCAGGTGGAGTCGGGCCACCTCGGCGACAACGACCACATCCGCCAGTGAAAGCGCCCGGGTCAGTTCCTCCTGGAACACGCTGCGCCGGGTTGTGTTTGAGCGCGGTTCGAAGACCGCCCAGATGCGGCGGCCGGGATACTTCTCGCGCAGCGCGGTCATGGTCTCCCGTATGGCGGTGGGATGATGGCCGAAGTCATCGATGACCGTCACGCCCGCCTCCGCCCCCCGCACCTCCATGCGCCGTTTGATGCCCCGGAAGCTGCTGAAAGCGGACTGAATCTGTGCATCGCTCAAACCGCAGTGCCGCGCACAGGCGGCCACGCCCAGCGCGTTGCGCACGTTCAATTCGCCGATCAGCGGAATGGAAAACGCGCCTTCACCCAGTCTGAACTGCGAGTTTTCCGGACCGAGCAACAGCTCCTCGGCGCGCAGGTCATTCCCTTCACCCAGACCGAAGCGTCGCACCGGACAGAAATCGATCTTGAGCAGGTCGGCGAGATTCGTTTCGTCGCCATTGGCCAGCAGCAGGCCATCCGGCGGCACCAACCGTATGAAATGACCGAATGATTTTTTCACCGCCGCCAGGTTCTCGAAGATGTCCGCGTGATCGA
>CAYQCZ010000696.1:0-2002 GCA_964415955.1 uncultured Verrucomicrobiota bacterium
CTGACCGCGGGCGTGTGCGATTGCGGCACAGTTCACATCTCAAGCCGGATGTGAATGGGGATGCTGGTTCCAGCCGGTGGGGCGAAACTCCGTTGACCCCTGATCAACTCGCAGGGATCGTCGAGATTACGCGGGCGGAAAAACTTTTGGTTGTGCTGTGCAAGTGATGCCTCCCCACCTTTGCCCTCAACATGTTTCACCGGAAATATCAGGGCTCGACAGAGTCTCGCCCCACCGGAAGGTGTCACGCAGACAGGCTCTTAAAGCCCGAGCAGTTGGGCCACTTCATCGTAGCTGCTCACCACGTGATGCGCGTGTGACAGCTTGGCGGCGGGCAGGGAATTGGTGATGCCGATCACGCGCATGCCTGCGGCCACCGCCGCCTCCACGCCGGCTGCGGAATCTTCAATCACCCAGCAGCTTTCCGGCGGAACGCCCAGCAGGCCGGCGGTGTGCAGGAAGATGTCCGGCGCGGGCTTGCCATGCTGCACATCCTGCGAACTGACCACCGCCTGGAAATGCCTGCGGTAGTTTCCAAGCGACAACACGGCGTCAATCGTGCTGTGGCGGGAACCGGAGGCCAGTCCCAGCATGAAGCGGCGCGCGGAGCATTCGAGCAGTTGAGGAATGCCCTGAAAGATGGGCCGTTCGGCATCAAGCAGCCGCGCAAACTGCCGCTCCTTCATGTCCAGCAGGGTTTCCAGCGTGTGGGGCGGTTGATGACGCGCGATGAAATCCAGCCAGACGACGCGATCGGACTTGCCGTAGTAACTGGGGAAATCGACGCCGTGCGTGTTGGCGTATCCGATGTCGTCAAACACCTTCCTGAACGCGCGTTCGTGCAGCGGTTCGCTGTCCACGATCACGCCGTCCATGTCGAATATCACTGCCTTGAAAGCATTGTCCACCCGCTTCGAGTGCCAACGCAAAGCCTCTGGGGCAATAAAAAACGGCTGCGAAGTGGATCGCAGCCGTTTGCGGTTTGGAAAGACGCTCAGTCGTTCGCGTTCATGGTCCAGATGCCGTAGGGATTCGTGACGCTGGGGGCCGGGTTGTTTGTCGCGACTGTGCTGATGGTGGCATCGGGGTCCATGCCTTCCACGTGGCCGTCCATGAAAAGGTAGTTGAAGATGCCAATGTGGTGATCGCGCTGCTGGGTGCCGCCATTGGTGTTGTGCTGGCGGGTATAACCCCAGGAGCCGCCGTTGTTGTTGACGCCATAGATGGAGCAGCCGGTGACCGCGCCCTGGATGTTGTCCCGGAAAATGAATTCCGTGATGCCCATGGTCTGGGACTGTTTGAGAATCATCCCTTCGTTCACGGCAGGGATGCGTCCACCAGTGGCCAGCAGCGCGAGGGCTGTGTTCACGTCGCCAAGAGCAGGACGAGGATTTTGTGGCTGATTGTCACTGGACCAGTGCATGCCGATGCCCGTTTGGTCTGTGGCTGTAGGGCGGTTGGCCATGTTATGGCGGGTGATGACGTAGGTGCGGCGCATGGCATTGACACCTGCCCATGGTGCAGCAATTGGAAGCTTGTCCGAGGGGCAGCTCAGGACCTTGACCTTGTGAAGAGCACCCACTTGGAGGAGCGTGAACGGTGTTCCGGAATTGGTGCTGGTCCCCATGGTGCCCCCCAGATAACCGTTCAAGAGATCATCCCAAGTGACATCGTAGCCCGAGTTTCTCCGGAAGACGGCGTAGGGGATCTCACCGTTGGAGTCGCCGATATACATGGTCATGGCATTGCCAATTTGCTTGAGGTTGTTCTGGCAGCCTGCGGAGTGGGCCTTGGCCTTGGCTTTGGCGAGTGCAGGCAGGAGCATGGCCGCCAGGATGGCGATGATGGCGATGACCACCAGCAGTTCGATCAGGGTGAAGGCTTTGTTGTTTCTGTCCAGTTTCATGTTCATGGTTTCGGGTCTTGAATGTATATCAAGACTCCGTTAATGAGA
Organism: uncultured Verrucomicrobiota bacterium; assembly: GCA_964415955.1. Lineage (GTDB taxonomy): Bacteria > Verrucomicrobiota > Verrucomicrobiia > Limisphaerales > CAYQCZ01 > CAYQCZ01. The sequence goes on from CAYQCZ010000696.1 coordinate 1,955, forward strand.
AGCAGGTTACGTCCGCTTATCAATAGGCCTTTTGTGTGAGTTGTAAAA
>CAYQCZ010000697.1:0-987 GCA_964415955.1 uncultured Verrucomicrobiota bacterium
GCTCCTCGACGCGCTCGAGGCCTCGCCGAAAAAGGACAACACCATCGTCTGCCTGTGGAGCGACCACGGTTGGAGCCTCGGTGAGAAGGAACACTGGCGCAAATTCGCCCTCTGGGAGGAACCCACCCGCACGGTGTTCATCTGGAAGGTGCCCGGCATGACTCCTGCCGGCGTGCCATCTCCACGCCCGGTGGATTACATGAGCATCTACCCGACGATCTGCGCCCTCACCGGCACCAAGAAACCTTCCCATGTGGAAGGATTGGACATCTCACCGTTGCTCAAAAATCCAACCGCTCCATGGGAAACACCCGCCCTCACCACCTGGCTGAAGGAGAATCATGCCCTGCGCACGGAACAATGGCGCTACATCCGCTACGCTGACGGCTCGGAGGAACTCTACGATCACGAGGCCGACCCCAACGAATGGACGAACCTCGCCGGGAACCCAAAATACACCGATCTCAAGGCAGGGCTGGCAAAGCATCTCCCCACGCTGAACGCGCCGGACCTGCCCCATGGCAAAAGCGGCGGTGAAGGCGAAGACGGCGGCAAGAAGAAGAACAAGAAGGCCAAGGCGAAGAATTGAACAGGCGGTCAATCCGCTTGCCTACGTGTGGTGGGGTGGAGCGCGCTGCGTGGCAACGTCGCTCGCAGCGCAAGCGACACCACCTTTCAAATGCGGCTTTTCAAGGGGTTTTCTCCATCTCAGCAACTTTATGTTCGAGCTCCCGCAATCGGCGGATCAGTTCGGGCAACTGCTGCGCCGCCAGCAACTGGCGCTTCATCTGTCGATCCGGCTGCGCGGGTGATCCAAACCACTTCTCCCCGTCCGGAATGTCATGCATCACGCCGGACTGTGCCGCGATGGTCACGCGGTTGCCGATCTTCAGATGCCCGGCCAGCCCCACCTGCCCGGCCAGCGTCACGTAGCTGCCCAGCTTGGTGCTGCCCGCGATGCCCGTCTGCGACACCACAATGCAATGC
>CAYQCZ010000697.1:997-1995 GCA_964415955.1 uncultured Verrucomicrobiota bacterium
ACGTTGTGGGCGATCTGGACTAGATTGTCGATCTTCGTGCCTTTGCCAATGACCGTCGGCCCCAGCGCGCCGCGATCGATGGTCACGTTTGCGCCGATCTCCACGTCATCGCCGATGATCACGTTGCCGATCTGCGGCACTTTGAGATGCGCGCCCTGGTCGAACACATAGCCGAAGCCGTCCGAGCCGATCACCGTTCCGGCATGCACCCGCACCCGCGCGCCCATCTGGGTGCCGGGATAAACCGTCACATGCGGCAGCAGGTGGGAACCGTCGCCAATCACCACTCCTGGGCCAACAAAGTCCAAAGCTTCCAGCACCACGTGTGCACCAATCTTCGCCCCGGCTGAAACCACGCAGCCTGCACCAATGTGCGCCGTGGCATCCACCACCGCCGACGCATCCACCACCGCCGTGGCATGAACGCCCGGTTCAAATTTTGGGGCGGGAAAGAACAGCGGCAGCACCTTGGCAAACGCCACCCGCGCATTCTTCACCCGGATCAGCGTCTTCACCTCCGACTTCGCGTCGCCGCTCACGAGGATGGCGGATGCCGCGCTCTTCTCCGCCACGGCGAAGTAGGCGTCGTTCTCGGCAAAGGTCAGGTCACCCGGTTTGGCGGCATTGGCGGGGGCAAAGCCCGTGAGCGACAGGGCGGCATCGCCAAAGACTTCTCCTTGGACGACAGCGGCGATTTCGGCGGTTGAGTAAGGCATCTGGGCAATCAGTAAGCAGTAAGCAGTCTCCGGCTCCGTTCATTCTTGGCTTTCAGAGTCACGCGAGCCGGTCCCAATCATCGGGAGTTACATCGGCCTGTTTGAGAATGCGCCTCATCAGCGACCAGTCAATGTCGCCTTCGTGCGGGTTCGGAATGGTGAGCCGCTTGCCGTCCTTGCGGAGGAATGGATGTTTTCCCTTCTGCCAAGGGCCATCCCAGCCAAGCTCGCGAAAACGCCGCACCATTTCGCGGTGCTTGATGGGTTTAGGCATGGGCGGGT
>CAYQCZ010000698.1:0-1986 GCA_964415955.1 uncultured Verrucomicrobiota bacterium
GTCAAGCCCCTATTCCTGAGGAAAAAGACGAATCCCGAAATCCGAATGACGAAGGAATGACTCAATGATTTAATCTGTTCTTAGTGGCTCACTATAAATGAGTTAAATCAATCAACTGAAGCACTTCGAGTCGTCCGGATTAGCCAAAATCAAGTGACTGGTTCTCACTATTCGACAGGGCTCATTCCTTCGTCATTCGGATTTCGGCATTCGTCATTCCGCCGCAGGCGGCGTTACGCCGGTTCCTGCTGGCTGATGCAGTGGAAGGAGCCCAAGCCCCAGATCAGCTCCGTGGAATCGACCCCGATGACCTTCCGGTCTGGCATTTCCCGCTGGAGGATGTCCAAAGCCTTTTGGTCGTTCTTATGCCGGTAGGTCGGCACCAGCACGATGCCGTTGGCGATGTAGAAGTTCGCGTAGCTGGCTGGTAGCCGTTGCCCGTCAAACTCCACCAACCCGGGCATGGGCAGCTCGACGACCTTCAAAGGCTGGCCGTCCTGATCTTTCATCGTCTGCAAGCGCTTCAGGTTCTCCTGCAGAAGGTGGTAATTCTCATCCTGGGGGTCTTCCTCCACGATGGTCACCACCGTGGTCGGGTTCACGAACCGGGTCAGGTCATCCACGTGTCCGTCCGTGTCATCGCCCACGATACCGTCGCCCAGCCAGAGGATGTTCGTCACGCCGAGGTAATCTTTCAGATACTGCTCGATCTGTTCCTTCGAGAGATCCGGATTGCGATTCGGATTCAATAGACACGCCTCCGTGGTCAACAAAGTGCCTTTGCCGTTCAGGTCCAGCGCGCCGCCTTCCATCACGATGCCCGGAGAGAAGAGGGGAAGGTCCCGCAACTTGGCGATGTGTTGGGGTACGGCGTCATCTAGATCAAATGGGGGATACTTCCCGCCCCACGCATTGTAGCCCCAGTCCACAATGGCGCGCTCGTGTTTGCCACCCTGGTCGCGCACCAAGAAATTGGGACCGTGATCGCGGCACCATGGTTCGTAAGCCGGGAAATGATGGAACTTCACGCGCTCCAGCGGCGTGCCGTTTTCCTTCAGCAATCCGCGCACCCACGCCTCCATCTCCGCGTGCCAGACGTTGATATTCACGTCCTCCACCTGCACGAGATGCTTGATGAGCTCGGCATAGACCGGTGGCACCGTATCGTATTTATCCGGGAAACTGATGCCCTCAGGGCGGGGCCAAGTGAACCAGGTGCCCAAGTGCGGTTCCCATTCAGCGGGCATGCGATAGCCAAGTTGTGCCGGTGTCGTCATCAGAGCAGTCAGTTAAATGAATCAGGACGTGTTTCTGTTAAACACGGGAAGCCGAAGCGTAAAGGAGAACTTACTAACTGTTAGTGACTGTCGAGGAGTCGCCGCGTGAAATCACCTCGACCTTTGCGCCCACGCTCACATTCCCTGCCGCGACCACTTTCCAGTAAATCCCGCGCCGGTTCTGGCTGCGCGTGGCCTTGGCGGCGGTGAAGCGCAGGGCGTCATTGCCAAAGCGGGCGTTGAACTTGGAGCAACCGTTATGCTCCATGGGTGTCACTTCCATGATGGCTTCGCCCACGCGCAATTGTGTGCCGGTGGGGAGGTTCTCGGCGGAGATGTCCAAGTCAACAAACAGGCTGTCACCAAAGAGCGTGAGGGACTGGCCATTAGCGATGAGTTCCGCCACGTCGTGCCGCATCACCGCGAGCTGGGCCACTTGCTGGCGTTCCGGATTCCGTCCCCAGTTATCTCCCGGCAATCCTTCCTCGGGTGAGAAATGGGCACTCGCCAAAACTTCACGGGATTTATCCTCCAGTCGGCGCATGAGGAAGGTCACGCGGCCCACATCCTTGGGAGCTGGAGGCAGCGCCTGCATTCCTGCCTCCAATTCTTCCAGAGTCAGATGACGGCTGGCATCGCCTTGTGGGCCGAAGGGTTTTACGGGTGTCTCTGCCATGGCATTTTTCGCGACACTAGTGCAGGTGTTTCC
>CAYQCZ010000699.1:0-1984 GCA_964415955.1 uncultured Verrucomicrobiota bacterium
ATGTTACTCACTAGAACCTGAATCTAGCGCGTCTGCCAATTCCGCCACGCGGGCAGCACCCAAACACACTTTGACGCACCGGCTTGCAATCGCCCGCCCGCAGCTTCAAAGCCCCGCAAGTATGCGGCTCCGTCTCCAACGGGCAAGTGAAAACACGATCACAAAAGCCTTTGACACGGCCCCCGATGAAACAACGCCGGTGAACCATGCCTTTTCCCACCCTACGCGTCCAAGTCCTCAAGTTTCTGCCGGACGGTGTCGGCTGCCACCTCCCCCTCCCACCGGCTCACGGCCACGGTGGCCACACCATTGCCGATCAGATTCGTGATGGCCCGGCACTCGCTCATGAAACGGTCGATGCCCACCAGCAGGGCCAGCGAGGCGATGGGGATCTTGGGCACCACGGAAAGCGTCGCAGCCAGCGTCACAAAGCCCGCGCCGGTCACGCCGCTGGCGCCTTTGGACGAGACCATCGCTATCAACAGCAGCGCGATCTGATCCTTCAAATCCAGCGGCGTGTTGGTGGCCTGGGCCAGGAACACCGCCGCCATGCTCATGTAAATGTTCGTGCCGTCCAGATTGAAGCTGTATCCGGTGGGGATCACCAGGCCCACCGTGCTCTCGCCACAGCCCAGCTTCCGCATCTTTTGAATCATTCCCGGCAGCGCTGTTTCCGACGAACTCGTCCCCAGCACAAGAAGCAGTTCCTCCTTGATGTAAACCAGGAATTTCCAGATGGAGAAGCCGCACACGCGCGCGACCAGTCCCAGCACCACGAACACAAACACCGCCGCCGTCGCATAAAACCCCAGCATCAGTTCGAGCAGCCGGTTCAGCGCGCCCAGCCCGTAACTCCCCACCGTGAAGGCCATCGCCCCAAGCGCACCCAGCGGTGCCAGCCTCACGACGATTTTCATGATGCCGAAGAAGATCTGGGACGCGGAATCAATGACGTGAAGGATGGGCTCCCGGCGCGGTCCCAGCCCGGAAATGGCAAAGGCGGCCAGACCTGAGATCAGCAACACCTGCAGGAGGTCGCCACTGACAAATGCGCTGAAGAGCGTCTCCGGAATGATGTTGAAGAGAAACGGCACGATGCCCGCCGCGTGCGCCCGTTGCACATAGCTTTCGCTGGCCTTGGGATCGAGCGTCTGGACGTCGATGTTGAAGCCATCACCGGGCCGCAGGACATTGACCACCACAAGCCCGATGACCAGCGCCAGCGTGGAGATGACCTCGAAGTAAAGCAGCGACTTCAAACCCACCCTGCCCAGCTTGCGCATGTCGCCCATCGATGCCACGCCGTGCACCACAGTGCAGAAAATGATCGGGGCGATCATCATCTTCACCAGCTTGATGAAGCCGTCACCAAAGGGCTTCAGCTCCCTGCCCAGGCCGGGGAACAACCTGCCGATCAAAATGCCCAGCGCCACCGCGATGAGCACCTGGATGTAGAGGACTCCATACCAGGGCTTGCGACTGGCCGAAGGTTGTGAAGGGGCGGTGTTCAAGGTGCAGGTGTGGGAAGTCCATCGCACGCCAAGCCCGCTTCGGTCACGCCAATTCTGCGGGTGATGGCAGCAATCCTTGCGAACTCAGAGCCATGGATCGTCGCTCCATGGCTGAAACAACAATCCTGCCAAATGTGGTGCATTGGATCACTCAGCACTGATGAACACCTCGTAAGCACGTGGGCCTAAGTAGCTGTAACCTTTCCCCTCCAATTCAGTGCCCGTCAACATGGCATGGATGAATCCATTTAGCTCGACCTGCAGCGTGTGAAGTATCGCCTTCGTGGGATTCTCGCGGAGAATGAATTGCAGTCGGCCATCGAGACCCATGGATCGCTGCCACAACTCCTCGTTGCGTTGATCCAGAGGGAAAGCTTTTCCCAAGTCAGTTCGCATGGCGAGGCTGCGACCCCAGGTTCCTCCAGATTCACTCACAAAAGTTTTGCCGTTCAGGAGCGCGACGCTGTCCTGAT
>CAYQCZ010000700.1:0-1980 GCA_964415955.1 uncultured Verrucomicrobiota bacterium
ACACGGACCCGCGCAAGCTGGAAGGGCTGCTGTGCCCCGTGCTGGTTGGCAACATCTCCACAACCGAAGTCATGGAGGAGGTGGGGCTTGCACACGCGCGGCTGGTGGTGACCGCCCTGCACATCGAGGAGGTCAATGATCTGATGGCCTATCACTGCCACCGGTTGAACGTGCCTTGTGCTGCGCATGTCGTGGACATTTCGACCGTGGACAACCTGCTTGAGATGAACGCCGCGTATCTGATGATTCCCAAGGTCGATGGTGTGAAACTCCAAAACCGCGTGCTCAAGGAGCTGAAGGTGCTGCCACCATGACGGAACTTGCCGCATTGCTGTTGATTGGAGCAGTGGCTCATGGCCTGGCCAAGTGGCTGCGGTTGCCGGTGATTCCGCTGTTGCTCGGCCTGGGAATTCTGTGGTCGATGTCCGGCGGCATGGCCCTGCTGCCCGCAACCACGGATCACGCGGCGGACATCGTGACAAGCGTGGCGGAACTGGGCCTTGCGTTCCTGGTGTTTACAGCCGGCATAGAATTGAACCCGCAGCGCATCAGGGATCAGCGCCGCATCGTGCTGTGGGTGGGTTTCGGCCAGTTTGCCGCCGCCGGCCTGCTGGGCTGGCTTGCCGCCAGGTGGCTTGGTTTTTCGCATCTCGAATCGGCCTATCTTGCATTTGCCCTGTCCGCCAGTTCCACACTGGTGGTGCTGCGCCATCTGCAACGGCAGCGGCAGATGTTCGAGCCGTTCGGACGTCTGGTGCTGGGCGTGCTGCTGCTGCAGGACTTGTTGATGATCCTGCTGATCGTGACCCTGGCTCACGGTGATGAATCATGGTCAAGGATGCTGGGTGGAGTGGCCGCCGCCGGCCTCCTGGCCATCGTGTCCCTGCTGCTTCAGAAGGTGGTGTTCCCAAGGCTGATACGACGTGCGCAACCTGATGAAGAGGTGATGCTGTTGCTGGTGCTGGCCCTGCTTTTTGGATTTGCAGGTGCCGCATTCAACCTCGATCTGCCGCCCGTGGTGGGTGCCTTCTTTGCAGGCTTCGCCCTGTCTTCGTTTCCCGTGAGCGGACTCGTGCGAGGCCTGCTCAACTCGCTGGACGGCTTTTTTCAGGCCATCTTCTTTGCCGCGCTGGGAGTTCTCGTGCATCCACCGGACTGGAACACGTTTCTTGTTGCGGCCGGATTGTCGGTGCTGGTGCTGATTGTCACCCCGTTGCTGGTGGCCGTGATGTGTGAATGGGCAGGCATGACATCGCGAGCCGCACTGGAGAGCGGACTGCTGCTTGCGCAGGCCAGCGAATTCTCACTGGTGATTGGTTTGTCGGGACTTTACCTCGGCCACATCGATGATCGTCTTTTTTCCGTCATCGCCATGGTGACGGCGATTACCATGGGGCTGACGCCGTTTCTTGCCACGGACACCGTCATTGACCGCCTCCTGGCGCTTCATCCGCTCCGCAGAAAGATCAGGCCGGTGGACCCGCCGCAAGGCCACGTGTTGATTCTTGGCTTTGGTTCGGCAGGGATGTGGACCATGAAACCCCTGCAGGCGGCCGGGTATCTGGTGCTGGTGGTGGATGATGACCCGGCGATGATCGAGCAACTGCGACGCGCGGGCATTCCCTGCCTGCGGGGTGATGGTGCTGATGAGCGGGTGTTGGATCAGGCCGGGGCCGGCAGGGCTCGACTGGTCATCGCCTCCATGAAGCGGGTGGAGGAGGCGGAGAAGGTGCTGGATCATCTTCGCAACGTGCCCGTGGTTGCGAGGGTTTTCGAGGTGGCGGATGCGGAACGCATCAAGGCGCGTGGCGGGATTCCAGTATTGAACTCCCAGGCCTCCGCCGAGGCGTTCATGGCGTGGTTCAACGGCCACGACTGGTCTGGAGATTCCTCGATTCTCCCTTCGGAACAAACCTCGGCAGGCGCCTAGTCTCCTGTCCTTGAAGTGTCTGTCATTATTTCTTCGAGTTTGGAACGGGC
>CAYQCZ010000701.1:0-1977 GCA_964415955.1 uncultured Verrucomicrobiota bacterium
AAGGATGAACAGGCCAAGGCCGATCATGGGCAGCGCAAGACCAAAGGCGATCCACGACAACGCCCGGTGCCGGCGCGCCGGAGTCTCGATCACTGCCTGAATCCAGTGGCGCCCGGCCCAAACCGCACCGAAGCCGAGCGCGAGCAGGATGAGCACTTCCGGCACGCCCAGACGCATCAACGAGACGAGCGTGAGCGCCGCGGCGACGCTGTAGAAGAGGGTGATCACCGTGGTCAGCGTCACGGCGCACTTGCCGGGAGCGATTGGTTCCGACTGGGGGGCGCTTGAGCTGGCGGAGGGAGATGGCGCGATGGATGAACCGGCTGGGACGCGAGTGAGCGCCATCGATTTGAATTGATGGCATTTGGGGCACCAACCGGAGCGTCGCGAGCGCGCTGAGGCCCTGAAACGGATGTCGCCCGTCTCCCAGATCGACGTCTGCCCGCCGCAGTCGCACAGCATCTTCCACTCGTGCGATTCACGTGCGATGGCAGCGAACCATGAAGAAGGCAGGAGCCCCTTGAGCAGCCGTTGCATGCCGCTGTGGGTGCGGTCAGCGGGTGAATCAGGTGCCACGGAAGCGGCTCGCGCCTCGGAGGTCATCGTCTCGACCTGCGTTCGAAATTCGCCGGCGGTTTGGTAACGCAACTCCGGCTTAACCTCCAGCGCGCGCAGGACGATCTCGTCGAGGCGGACGTCGATCTGCACCTTGCGCGAGGGTGGCTGCAATTTTGCACCCGGCAGTTCGCCGGTGAGGAGTTCGTAAAGCACCACCCCGAGCGAATAGATGTCCGCACGATGATCGGTGCGGTGATGCTCGCGCTGCTCCGGTGCCATGTATTGCGGTGTTCCGGCGGCGATGGAATGTGGCACAGCCGTCCCGGCTGTGGTGTCGGCGTTCACAGGCGGGACGCCTGTGCCACTTTCGCCAAGCATCTTCGCGATCCCGAAGTCGGCGATCTTCACCCGCCCATCTTTGTCGAGCAGCAGGTTCTCAGGCTTGATGTCGCGGTGCACGATGCCGCGGTTGTGTGCGTATTGGAGCGCCTCACACACCGGCGGCACGATGGCCAGTGCCTGCTTGGGTGTGAACCGGCCGGCTTTCATCGCCTGGCGGAGATTCACGCCGTCCACAAACTCCATCAGCAGGAAGTAAAATGGAAGATGGGAGATGGCAGATGGGAGTTGGGCAGCGGTGGCGACGCCGAAATCGTGAATGGTGACGATGTTCGGATGGCTCAGGCGCGCGAGAGCCTGGGCCTCGCGTTCGAAGCGCTCGGCAAACGAGGCGTCGTTCACGCGCTCCGGCGCGAGCAATTTCAGCGCGACGAGGCGGTCGAGGGATTTCTGGCGCGCCTTGTAAACGACCCCCATGCCGCCGCGGCCAATCAGCCCAAGAATCTCAAGCTGTGGAAAGGCGGCACAGACTGCAGCCATTTCCGGAGCGGACTGGAGGATCTTTGTCCCGTGAGGACCGACGGGCGACGCAGGGTCGGTGGGCTCAGTTTCCGCACCCATGGCGTTCCGCATGACACAACGCGGGCACAAGCCGGACAAGGCACCTTCTGGCAACGAGGAACCACATTGAGGGCATTGTTTCTTGGTATCAGGATTCATGCTGTCGTTTCCTGAGGCGTTGACCGGTGTGTGTTACAGAAATAATCGGCAGTATTTCGCCCCGGGGGGTTCGCCCTCATTCAGAAAGCGCAGCCATGAGATGCTGCATTTCCTCGTCCACGCTTCCGCCGGGAGCGAGCGTCTGCGCCAGTTCAGCCTTCAGAGTCCGCCGGAAGCGTTGACGCAACCTGTGGATGGCCACCCGGAGTGCGGCGGGGTTCATTCCCAGCGCAATGGCATCAGCCTCCTGGGTCGCCTCCGCGCTGCCGTTCAGCCATGGCTTCAGGCGCGAAAACAGCTCCTTCTTCCCTTCCTTTTCAAACTCCTTCTCAAGCGCTGCCAGTGTCCGCTCGATCACCG
>CAYQCZ010000702.1:0-1976 GCA_964415955.1 uncultured Verrucomicrobiota bacterium
TCGGACGCGGATATTTCGTTCGTTTGCGCCGGAGACCCCAAGTCTTCCTGCCCGGGATATTCGACGCTGCGCCGGAATTCTCCGCCAGAGCTTTTGCGCGATGTGGCTTACTGCTGCTGTATAATTGCTTCTAATTCCTGAAAGAATCCCACTGTGTCAGAGTTGTCTGTGATATCAATTGAGATCGGCGGGTTTGTAGATATTGTAACTTCTTGACCACTCACATCAAGGACTGAATATGCCGCCCAAGATGGGCCAAACAATCCCGACATGCTTGGTGCACTTTCCTTCTTTACTGGACTTTGGACAATCGGAGGCCGGATAACCTCATTGAAATGGGCCTTTCCAGCTCCTAACGGGCCAGTTTCGGCATTCTGAGGCGGACTTGCCGGCAGTCCCGGCCTGTTTGCCGCCTATGTAGGGGTCCACAGGCGCGCAGATCGCCTAAGCTACGGAACCAGGGTGATTCCCGAAAGGTCGGCACGGACTCAGAAAGGCCGTCGTGGCCCGCGTTTTGGAGAGATCGAGGCAGGTAGCCGCTGAGCGGCTACCGACGGGTGGGTCAACCTCGATTGTCCAAAGTCCAGTTCAGTCACTGTCGAGGTTTCAATTTGTCACCACCGGTTGGGTGACTTGTGTGGTTTATCGCTGGCGGATCGGCGGGCGATAGCCCGGAGAGTTAGATTTTACAAATTCCGAGCCGGCGCCCGCGCGTCAGTGCCGGGGCTGCAGGGTCGCCGTGAATCGGACCTGCTCGGCCTTCCCGCGGGGTCGCCATGGCCGGCAAGGCCGAGTGGTGTATGCTTAGGGTTCGTCCAATGACAACATGTCCGACTTGGGTAGGTTGTTTCCGGACGAGCCCATAGCGAGGTGCAAGGAGGGCCCGTCCGGAGAAGCTTCTGAACCGGCGCAGCAGGTTTTTGTTTTGCTACGCCGGGTCGCCCTGGTTCCTCATGCGGCATTCCCGGCGAGCACGCCAACTACCCCATTGTACGTTCGCCCAATATGTAGGAGACCATTATGAACACCGTTATGAACACCGTCGCTGAAGACTTCGCTGCTGGGCTCTTCGACAAATGCGATCCGCCTTGTCTGTCGCTGTACCAGCCGACGCATCGGCAACATCCGGGCAACCAGCAAGATCGGATCCGGTTTGGGAACCTCGTCAAGGCGCTGGAGGAGTCGCTCCAGCCACAGAGTTCCGCGGGCGAGATCCAGGCGCTGCTGGAACCCTTTCTGGCATTGGCAGACGACAGCGATTTCTGGAATCACGCCCTGGACGGGCTGGCCGTGCTGGCTTCCAGTGGCATGTTCCGCGTGTACAAGCTACAGCGGCCGGTTGCCGAGTTGTCGGTCGTGGCCGATACCTTCCACCTCAAACCCCTGATGCGCATCCTTCAATCGGCCGACCGCTTCCAGGTTCTCGGCTTGAGCCGCGAGTCCGTCCGGCTCTTCGAGGGCAACCGTGACGCTTTGGACGAGATCGAGCTGGGCCCAGGCGTCCCGCGGACGATGATCGAGGCGCTGGGTGAGGAACGGACCGACCCGCACCAGACCGTCGCCTCCTATGGTGGTGTCGGTGGGTCGCAGTCGCCCATGCACCATGGCCACGGCGGGAAGTCAGACGAAGTAGACGGCGACACCGAACGATTCTTCCGCGCCGTCGACCGTGGAATTTTGGAGCAGCACTCGCGGCCCTCGGCCTTGCCTCTGTACTTGGTAACCTTGCCGGAGCATCGTCAGCCCTTCCACCAAGTCAGCCATAACCCCTTCCTCATGGATGAAGGCATCGATATCAACCCGGATGCCCTGCCCCTGGACGAACTGCGCAAGCGTGCGTGGCAGGTCGTCGAGCCTCGCTATCTGGCGCGCTTGGCAGCGCTGGTCGAGGACTTCGGCAGCGCAAAATCGAATGATCTCGGTGACGACGAACTGGCGCAGGTGGCCAGGGCGGTCGTGGCCGGCCGTGTCGCGAC
>CAYQCZ010000703.1:0-1968 GCA_964415955.1 uncultured Verrucomicrobiota bacterium
CTTTGAAACAAAACCGAGTGGGATTCCCATTTCTCGGTCTGGTCCGGGGCGGCCGTGCGAGCCACCCAAACCGACGTCCTGCCTTTGGCATGAGTCAACGCGCGGGCCGCCACCCAAAAATGGCCCGCCGAATCGCGCACCATCGAGCCGTAATGCGGTCCCGCGTGGCCGATATGCCGGTCGCCCGGCAGCGCCTTCGCAGACTTGCTCGCAATCAGGGCTCCGTCGCGGATGTCGAAGGGAAAGATTTCATACGGGGCGTGGAAGTTGGGTTTCTCCCGATCAATCCGGTCCTTGTGCCAGATCTCCTTCCCATCCACGAGCGCGGGAATGCCCGCCTTGTCCCGCCAGTAACCAAACCGTGCGTGCGTCACATAAACGCGGTCGTTCGCCAGCAGGACGTCGGCCGAACTGGAATGTCCGTTGCCCGTGATGGCGCGGTTCAGCGGGCCAAACACCTGCCCGTCTTTGGAACTGCGCCACGCAATCATCTCCTGTTGCAGGCCGGCGTCGCCGAGCTTGTCGATCCAATGGCCGGTTCCGTGAAACAGGAACCAGGTGCCGCTCGACGGATGATAAACGACTTTGCGGTTGTGCGGCCGGGTGGTGACATGGGCACCCCGGCCATGCTCGGCGTCCACCAGCACATCCGTGACACCGGGCAGAGCGTTGTCCGCACGCGCCAGTTTCCGGGGCGCTCCTGTGCTCGAGAACATGATGTCGAAATCCATTTCCTTGATGGCGGCCTGATTGGGCGGAACGCCCTTCAGATAAAGCACGCCGATGCCGCTGCCGGCGTTTTCGTTCATGTTGGGATACCAGTTGTTGGTCGTGCCGGGTTCGCTCACCAGCGCGGGCTGACTCCAGGAACGTCCGTCGAACTTCTCCACATACAGCTCGCCGCTCTGCCAGCGCGGGTCGCGGTGCTCGAACATCGTCTTGCCATAAAGCAGCCACACCTCGGCAGGAGTCTTCGTGGTATCGAGGCTCATCACGTTGGAGAAGACCTTGAAGTCCTTCAAACGGACGGCCGGCGACCAATCCTGCGCCCGGTAGGGCGACTTGCAGGTGCGATAAAACAGCCGGCTGTCGTGGTCCACATAGGTGAGGTGAATGACCCGCGCCTTCGGGTCCCACACCGCGCTCATCCGCTTGTCCGTGCCGCGGACGTTCGACATGTTCTCCGCGAGAAGCGTGTCAGGACCGAAGGTCTGACCGTCGAGGAGGTTCCCGTAAAGGCGGCTCTTTCCGTCCACGCCCACCATCCCCATCACGTAGGTCTTGCCGTCCTCCATCGGGATGTTCTCGTGAATCTCGCTGGCCTGCCGGTCGCTCACCTGCTGGATGGCGCGCAGTTGCGGACCCCACTGTGCGGTATTGCCCGGCTGCAAACTGCGCGCCCAGTCAATCGTGATGCCGGTCGGCATGCCATCGGAACCATACTGAACCACGCGGCCACTGACGGTGAAACGGCCGGTGCTGTCTCGTTGGAGGTCGCAGTAGTAACCGACTGTGAGGTTATTCGCATGTGGCGGCCCCCACGTGATGGTGTCGCCCACAATCCTCCCCTGAACTATCGCCGAAGTGGTGCGCCGGGTTTCCGGGTTGGGATCGGTTTGGGTGTCCACAAAGCTGTAAATGGTGTCGCCCTCCACCAGATGGCTGCGCGAACCGAACTCCTTGATCTCCCTGCCGGTCCACGTCCGGCCGTCCGGCGAGAAGTGATACATGTTCGGTTCGCCATGAAACACCAGCCAACGGTCGTTGTGGGTCCATACCAACCGGATGTTCGCGCGGGTGGTGCTGTGAACACCCCCGCGCGAGGTGATGACCTTGGAGACGGTGAAGGCCGGCAGTTCGCCACCCTGAGCCATGACTGAACCCAGCATGCCCCATGTCAGGGCCGCGCAAAGTGAACGGTGGAACAGTTGCTTCACGACAGGTTTAATTCTTTGGAGGCGAGGAAGT
>CAYQCZ010000704.1:0-1965 GCA_964415955.1 uncultured Verrucomicrobiota bacterium
CATGACAGGCGCGCGCAAATCGAGGCTCCACACCACGGGGTCCATGATGTGGCAGCCCATGTCGCCGAGCGCGCCGGTGCCGAAATCGATGTAGCCCCGCCAGTTGAACGGATGATACGGGCCGCGGCCTTTCTTTCCCTTGCCATCGGCCTTGCCATCCACAAACGGACGGAAGGGTGCCACGCCGAGCCACTCCTCCCAGTGCAGGGTGTCGGGCACGGGATCATTGCCCTGAGGGCGCGGAATGCCCTGGGGCCAGATGGGGCGGTTGCTCCACGCATGGGCTTCCTTCACCCGGCCGATCACACCGCTCTGCACCCATTTCACAAGCGTTTTGTAGCCGGAACCGCTGTGGTTCTGGTTGCCCATCTGGCTGATGACGCCGTATTTGCGCGCGGCGAGCGTGAGCTGGCGCGCCTCGTAAATCGTGTGGGATAGAGGTTTCTGCACATACACATGCTTGCCGAGTTGCATCGCCGTCATGGCGATGGGCGCGTGCATGTGGTCAGGGGTGGACACCGTCACGGCATCAATGTCCTTTTGCTCAAGCAGTTTTCGCCAGTCCGTGTATTGCTTGGCGCCGGGATACTTCTTTGCGGCATTGGCGAGCGTGGTTTCATCCACGTCGCAGATGGCCACGACATTCTGGCCGGCGGAAGTGGCGGCGATGTCGCCCGCGCCTTTGCCGCCGACGCCGATGCCTGCGATGTTCAGGCGGGCGTTGGGGGAAATGAGTTTCGGGCCGCGCGCCAGCAGGATGGACGGGGCCTGGCCTGCGGCGAAGAGACCGGAGGCGGCGAGTGCGGTTTTGCCGAGGAAGGAACGACGTGGGAGGGGGGGGCGGTGGGTCATGTCGGTGGATTGTTGCGGTGTCGGACACAGGATGCAAAACACGGCCATCGCGCACAAGATGAAGTTCACGGCGTCATCACGGCGTTGCATCGGGCAAAGGTGATCATGTAACGTCCGCGCGCGGGCCGCCCCCATAGCTCAAATGGATAGAGCAGCGGTTTCCTAAACCGTTGATCCAGGTTCAATTCCTGGTGGGGGTAATCTCCGGCGGGACAAGTCCCAGGAGTGATGCAAAAGGCCGTGAACATGGCCCGTTTGCCATGGCAAAAACCATTTGACCCGCCCGAACGCGCCTGATTAGCTACGCGCCCGATGTTTCGGCTGGATATGGACCTCAAGCTTGTTGGCGTTGTCGCTGTTTGCGACTGACGCGGCCTGAGGCTCGTTCCCGTTGCCCGCAGGCTGCCCGCCGTTCCGCAAGGGACGCGGGTTTTTGTTTTAGGATCATCAAATGAGACACACGATATCAGTGCTCGTGGAGAACAAGTTCGGCGCGCTCACGCGCATCGCCGGGCTTTTCAGCGGACGCGGCTTCAACATCGACACGTTGAACGTCGCCCCCACCCAGGACGCCAGCAAGTCGCACATGACGATTGTCACGCGCGGCGATGACGCGACGGTGGACCAGATCGTCAAGCAGCTCTACAAGCTGGTGGACGTGCTGGAGGTGCGTGATTTCCGCGATGGCGAATACATCGACCGCGAGATTGTGCTGGTGAAGGTGAAGACCGGCCGCAACAACCGCGCCGAGGTGGCCCAGCTGGCCGAATTGTTCCGGGCGAAGGTCGTGGACGTGCAGCCGGAGAACGTGACCATCGAGATCACCGGCGGCGAGTCCAAGATCGAGAAGTTCCTCGGGCTCATGAAGGATTTCGGCATTCTGGACCTCACGCGCACCGGCAAGGTGGCCCTGCCGCGCAAGTAACATTTTTTCCAACCCACAACGAACAAACACATCCATGGCAAAAGTCTATACTGACAAACAGGCGGACCTCTCCGTTCTCAAAGGCAAAACCCTCGCCGTGCTCGGCTTCGGCTCCCAGGGCCACGCCCACGCGCTCAATCTCAAGGACAGCGGCTGCAACGTCATCATCGGCCTTTACTAAGGCTCCA
>CAYQCZ010000705.1:0-1964 GCA_964415955.1 uncultured Verrucomicrobiota bacterium
CGGCTGGTTCTCTTGGGGAGAACACAGCCGCGGTCCAAAGACTTAGCTGATAAGGCTGATATCGAAGACCCGTTCGATGAGCCAGATCAACGCCAGCAAGGCAATGAGTGCTGAACCCGCCAGCAAAGCGCCTTGCCGGTAGGCCTTGGTCTGGCGCAGGGAAAAGGCCAGAGGCAGGAACACGGCGACGATGGCCAATTGGCCGGCTTCCACCCCGAGATTGAAGCCGACGAGTGTGGTCAGCAGGGAGCTGGCTTGCAGGTCCAGTTCACCCAGGACGGTCGCGAAGCCGAAGCCGTGGATGATGCCGAAGCAGAAGGCCACCAGCCAGCCCTTGCCCTGGAAGAAGGGCTTGATGTTGTTCACTGCCGCCAGGATCACCGAGGCGGCGATGGCGGATTCCACAAATCGTGAGGGCAGGCGGATGAGTTCCGAGACTGCCAGTCCCAACGTGATGGAGTGGGCGACCGTGAAGGCGGTGACGATCTTGAAGACATTGATGAAGGCGGGTTTCAAGTCATTCACCGGGGTCCATCGCTTTTCCTGCAGGACCAGCACGGAAGGCAGCAGCAGGGCGAGCAGGAACAGGATGTGGTCGAAGCCGATCCAGATATGCCAGACGCCCTCCTTGAAGAATGTGCCGAAGGTGGCGGCACTCCGCGCCTCGCCCAGCTTGAAAGTCTGCTCGGGTTGGTCGGCGACAAAGATGGCCTGCAGCGAGTTGGTCTCCATGCTGATCTGCATCAGGGAGCGATGGCTGGTATCCACGGCGGTGAACAGGTCGTTGCGGATGGTGACCACTGCTGGCGGGGCGGAGAAATCCACATCGATCTCGGCGACGGCAAAGGCACCGTCATTGTCGGTGGCGACGAGGTGGTTGTGGACATGCACCAGGCCGGGTTGGCCATCGGCGGAGAAGGTCAGGTGCTTCAGTAGGTAGCCGCCGATGGCGGGTTGTTTCGCCTGCAGTTCCGCGAAGGTCACGGCGCCATTGCCATCGGCATCCAGATTCACCACGAGGTCGAGGTCTCGCAGCGACATGTCCACGCGACCGGAGAGGCGGTTGCTCTCGACGGTGAGGTTGATGTAGCTGAGGCCGGGTTGATGGGCGCTGAGGTGCGCTGTGCCCAGCATTAGGAACAGCAGCCTGCCTCGCCAACCGCCACACCGGCCCGGAACAGCAACAGCATGGCGATGTGCTTTATGGTTGATGGGAAGCGCTGTGTCACGGATTAGGTGCTGAAATACTTTTGAGCGTGATTTGCTTTGGGCGTTGCTGCGGGTTGAGACAACCCGCGCTCCTAGAGCCTGTCATGAATCGTTTCCGTGGGAAACGCGGAAGTCGTGTGAAATGTTACCTCTCCTCTCAACGAGGAGAGGTCGGTTCCGCTCAAGCGGAACCGGGTGAGGAGTGAGCCGAAGCACAGCGGCTGCGAAGTTCCAACGTGTAAGTCTGGTCGGAACCTATCATTTCTTAGGTGAATATCGCGTTTGTGCCACGACTCACCCCTCACCCCAACCCTCTCCCCGTTGAGGGGAGAGGGAGACCATGATGTGCGTTTGTTGGAATTTTGCATGCCAAAGTGCATGACAGGCGCTCCTAGGCGTTTGCCAGTTCGGGCCAGAGGAGGGCGCTCATCTTCATGCCTTTGGTGTAGGCGGTGAGGCTCATCTTCTCGTTGGGTGAGTGCGGGTTGTCGTCCGGCAGGCCGAGGCCGAGCAGGAGGGAGTCCGCTCCGAGCACTTTCTTGAACTGGTTCACGATGGGGATGGACCCGCCTTCGCGCAGTAACACGGGCTCGCAGCCGAAGGCGCTCTTGAGCGCGCGCAAGGCCGCTTGGGCCGGGGCGCTGGTCGGTGAAACAAGGTAGGCTTCGCCACCATGGCCGCCTTCGAACTCCAGCTTCACAGAGGGCGGGCAGATCTTCTTCAAGTGCTGGTGGACGAGTTTGAGGATTTTCTGC
>CAYQCZ010000706.1:0-1963 GCA_964415955.1 uncultured Verrucomicrobiota bacterium
AGGAGGCCGATGCCCTCGAAGCGCGTCTCGCTGAATCGAAGGCGGCGGTCATGGCATCCAAAGCGATGTGTGATGCGGCCAGACTGGATTTGGAACACACCAGGGTGCTGTCGCCGATCAGCGGTCGTGTCAGCCGGGAGATGGTGACAGCCGGCAACTACATCAGCGGCATGGCGGGCAATGCGACACTGCTGACCACGGTGGTCTCCGTGGATCCCGTGTTCGTGTATGCGGATGTGGATGAATCGTCACACCTGGCGTTGCAGGCCGTTCATGGCAATGCGTTGAGCAACGGCAAGGCAGGGACCGCCGTGCCGGTGGAGCTCCAGCTCTCGGATGAATCCGGCTTTGCTCACAAGGGCGTGGTGGAATCCATGGACAACAAGCTGGACCCGCAGACGGGCAGCATCCTGTTGCGCGCGTCGTTTCCCAATCCCGACGGCAAGATTGTGCCGGGGCTCTTTGCCCGGCTTCGGGTGCCGATCAGCGGAAAGCGCGAGGCCCTGATGGTGGATGAACGGGCGATTGGCACCGACCAGGCCCAGAAATTCGTGCTGACACTGACCTCCAGCAACACCGTGGCCTACCGTCCCGTCCAGCTTGGACCGATGATCGATGGCAAACGCGTGCTCAATTCCGGCCTGAGCAGCGGTGACAAGGTGGTTCAGAACATCGTGATGGCCCGCGTCCGGCCGGGCATGCAGGTGCAGCCGATGGGTGAGGCTTCGCCGGTGCCGGTGGCTGGTGCCGGCACCGTGAATTCATCTTCCGAGTGAGACCGGCGTTGAAATGATCTGAGGACAACGGAGGGGATTGCCTTCCACGACGACCATGAACTTTTCCCATTTTTTCATCAAACGACCCATCTTTGCCGGGGTTTTGTCCGCCATCATCTTCCTGATGGGGTTGCTGGCGATGTTCCGGCTGCCCATCAGCGAGTATCCCGAGGTGGTGCCGCCGACGATTGTGGTGCAGGCCATTTATCCCGGCGCCAATCCCAAGACCATCGCGGAAACCGTTGCCGCGCCGCTGGAACAGGTGATCAACGGTGTCGAGGACTCCATCTACATGTTCTCCCAATCCACGCCCGACGGGGTGATGGCGCTGACCATCACCTTCAAGCTGGGCACGGATGTGGACAAGGCTCAGGTGCTGGTGCAGAACCGCGTCCAGCAGGCCCTGCCCAAGCTGCCGGAGGAGGTCCGACGACTGGGGGTCACCACGACGAAGCAGTCGCCTGATCTCACGATGGTGGTGCATCTGTTTTCACCCGGTGGACGTTACGATGAAATTTACCTGCGCAACTACGCCTCGCTCCAGGTCAAGGATGTGCTGGCACGCGTTCCGGGCGCGGGTTCCGTGCAGCTTTTCGGTTCCGGTGACTACGCCATGCGCGTGTGGCTGGACCCTGACAAGATCGCCTCGCGCAATCTGACGGCCAGTGACGTGGTCCAGGCGATCCGCGAGCAGAACGTGCAGATTGCCGCCGGTGGCGTGGGCCAGCCGCCCATGCGCGATGCCGTGGGGCTGGAACTGCAGATCAATGCCAAGGGTCGGCTGCTGACCGAGGAGGAGTTTGGCGGCATCATCGTCAAAACCGGACCCAACGGTGAAAAAACTTACCTGCGCGACCTGGCCCGCATTGAACTGGGCGCATCGGGCTATTCCCTGCGCTCCTTGCTGGACAACAAACCCGCCGTTGCCATTCCCATTTTCCAATCGCCCGGTGCCAATGCGTTGGAGCTTTCGGAGAACGTCCGCAGCACGATGGAGGAATTGAAGAAGGATTTCCCCGAGGACGTGGATTACACCGTGGTCTATGACCCCACGCAGTTCGTGCGGCATTCCATCAACGCCGTGGTGAAGACGTTGTTCGAGGCCGTGCTGCTGGTGGTGATCGTGGTGATCCTCTTTTTGCAGACCTGGCGGGCATCGATCATTCCGCTGGCCGCCGTGCCGGTCT
>CAYQCZ010000707.1:0-1958 GCA_964415955.1 uncultured Verrucomicrobiota bacterium
GTGAAGGCCACTGCGATCGAAGCGGGCAAGTTTCTTGGCGAGGGTGGCAAGCCGTTCTTCCTCATGGCGAACTATTCCGATCCGCACGTGATGGGGCGCAGTCCGCGTCCGCCCGCCGAGGCGTTTCCGACGCAATACAAAGGCGTGCCGGAAACACCCGTGCGCGTGGGTGAAGTCCCGCCGTTGCCCTTCCAGCAGATCGACACGCCCGAGCAGGTCGAGCGCGTCACACAATACTACAACGCCGTGATGCGCTTTGACGCCGCCGTCGGCCTGCTGCTCGCCGAACTCGCGAAGGCCGGTCACGCCGACGACACGGTGATCCTGTTCGTGAGCGATCACGGCCCGCCGTTCGCGCGTGGGAAAACCTCGTGTTACGAGGGTGGCGTCCATGTGCCGATGATGGTGGTGTGGCCGGGCGTCTTCAAACCGGGCGAGCGCACCCCTGCGCTGGTTTCCACCGTGGACCTGCTGCCCACGATTCTTGACGCGGCCGGCCAGCCGGTTCCCGGCGGTTTGCATGGACGTTCGCTGCGCCACACGCTCGACGCGAAACAGCACCGCGAATTCCTCGCGACGGAGTTTCACTTTCACGGTGCGTCGCCCTTCTTCCCGCGCCGCACGATTCGCGATGCGCGCTACAAGCTCATCCACAACCTGCGCGCCGGTCAGGTGAAGGCTTCCAGCGGCATCGATGGCGACGCCGCCTTCGCCATGTCGCAGTCGGGAAAATTCGCCGGCACGCGCATCGGCGAGGCGTTCACGCGGCTGGCCGAGCCGCCGGAGTTTGAACTCTACGACCTCGGTGCCGACCCGTGGGAATTCGCCAATCTCGCGGGGCAACCGCAGCATGCCGCGACGCTGCAACGCCTCAAGGATGCGTTGCTTGCCTGGCGACGGGAAACCAACGATCCATTGCTGACGGCTGAAGGAATGGCCGCGATGACCGCACGGTCCGCCGCTTTGCCTTCAACGCAGGCATCGAAGGCCGGTGGCAAGAAATCTCCCCCGTCGAAATGAAGCGGGTGGTGCCTCGTCAATTCCCTCTGGCAAACGGTTGAATCCCCCTGCCGATTGGAGGCATAATACTTCCACCCTGTCATGAAGCCCATCCTTGCTGCATTCCTTTCATTCGCTTTCCTGGCCAAACCTCATGCCGCCGAACCGCCCAACATCATTCTGATGATGGGCGACGACCATGGCTGGGAGGAGACCGGCTACCACGGCCATCCGCATGTGAAGACGCCGGTGCTTGATGAGATGGCGGCGACAGGGCTGCGGCTCGACCGCTTTTACGCGGCGCACCCCAGTTGCTCGCCCACCCGCGCGAGTTTCCTCACCGGACGGCATCCGAACCGCATGGGCACGTTCTCGCCGGGTTGGTCGTTTCGTCCCGAGGAGATCACCATGGCGCACGTGCTGGCGAAGGCGGGCTACCACTGCGGGCATTTCGGCAAATGGCACGTCGGCGCCGTGAAGAAGGCATCCCCCGTCAGCCCGATGGCGATGGGCTTCCACGAAAACCTGTCGCACGACAATTTCTTCGAAATGAATCCCTCGCTCTCTCGCAACGGCGGTCCGCCGGAGGTCATCCAGGGTGAAAGCTCCGAGATCCTCATCGCGGAAACGATCCGTTTCATCGGGCGCGCGCAGCAGTCGGGCAAACCGTTCCTCGCCGTTGTGTGGTTTGGTTCACCGCATGAGCCTTACAGCGGCCTTCCTGCCGACCTTGCTCTCTACGACGACCTGCCCGCGAAATACAAGAAACCCGTGAAGCTCACCTCGAATGAAACCGGCGGGCAGGTGACCCGGCCGCAGGGCGAGGTGCTGCGCGAGCGCTACGCGGAAATCACCGCGATGGATCGCGCCATCGGGCAACTACGTGCGCACCTCAAGAAGACCAGCCTGCGCGACAACACGCTTGTTTTTTACTGCGGCGACAACGGCACCTCGGCGGA
>CAYQCZ010000708.1:0-1957 GCA_964415955.1 uncultured Verrucomicrobiota bacterium
CGTCATGCTCATGCTCAAAAACCTCGTCGCCAAAAGTGCATAACAGGCTCTAGATCGCGTCGCCTCCGTTTGTAAGCGAACTAATCACTCACCACACTAGGGATCTTGCCTATAAGCAATGCGTTGTAAGCCTCAGCACCCGAGCAAGGCACAGATTTGTTTTATTTACTTTGGTGTGCCACGGGGGAGCAGAGCGATCCCATGAAGCTGCTGTGCGGAGCGAGCTTTTTTGGGGGTTTGACCCTCCGTTGGCTCCAAGCGACGTTGGGACTTTCTTAGTTGAAGAAGGTGTGCTGGGGGATGGAGAAATTCAGGTTACAAAGATTGAGGTTCGCATCACTGAGGTTCTCAATCCCTATACCGAGATTGGTGGTGCGGGAATCTTTGAAATCGCGCCACCCATCCCGATCTACTTTGACGTGGGTGAATTTCGAGTGTTTGGGGTTATGGACTTACACTCCGACAAGACGCACGCAACATTGCGGGTGTTGATTCACCCGGGGATGTCATTGGACGGCGGTTTGGAAGTGTATCATCCGAGCAGGTTGTTTGCTAAAAAGCCATTGATGGTCGTGACTGTGATTGATTCCGGCACGGAATAGGGCAGTTCCTAAAATTGACACTTCGAATTCGACTGCTGCATGAGATCGCGCTCCAAAGCGCCGGAGGCCCGGCGCACTCCATGACGCTTCGCGTTCGCAAAAATCATGTGCCACGCGCCAGCGTTTTGGACTGCGGTGGCCCTCCACCGCTTTCACAAGGCATTCCGGCATCGTTTATCCGAAACATGCCATTCGGCATGAAGGCGTGGCGTGATGGGTGGGCGGGCAGCTCCCTGACCGCTGGTGTGTTGCCTTGCACTGCGAGCGCAACATCGATCGCAGCGTGACCGATGCCACCTTTGTGCGTCTGGACTCGCGTAGCTCGTCCCTCCCAGTGTTGTTTCGGACGATCCGCCTCTTACATCCTGTGAATCCTGTTGATCCTGTCAGAGAGACGACGGTCACGGAGTGACGTGCCCTGCCTTCTCAAGCTCCGTCAGGAGCGTCATCGTTGTAGTTCACACCCGCCATTAATTCTTCAAGCCCCAGCGGGGCGGCATATTCCGCTCCTCTGGAGCTTGATTCTCTTCCGTAACGCACTACTACACAGATGTCGCCCCCATGGGGCTGTAAGCATCACATCTCCGGCTTGCGCGGCAGGGGCGCTTGTCCTATCAGGATGGCCGCATGAACACCCGCATTCTCCTCGCGCTGCTGATTTCCTCCTCCGCCCTGCTGGCCGACGGCCCCAAGGACAATCTGGCGGACAATGTCCGTCGTGTGCCGCCGCCGGGCGTGCCCGTGCCGGATGCCGACCGCAAGGAACTGGAACAAGGCCTGGCAGCGTTGCAGGGCGAGATCGACGCATTGCGCGGCGCATTGAAGAACAAACCGGCCTTGCTGGACCTGCTGCCGGACGTGGAAATCTTCCACAAGGCCGTGCGTTACGCCTTGGAATACGACGAGTTTTTCAAGCCCAACGAAATCAAGACGGCCAAGGATCATTTGAAGTCCGGCATGGAACGCGCGGCCCAGCTCAAGGCCGGCCAGGCACCGTGGGCGCACGCCACGGGACTGGTGGTGCGCGGATTCCGTTCCCGACTGGACGACAGTGTGCAGCCCTACGGACTGGTCGTGCCGGAGTCAGCGAAGACGGGCCTGCCGTTGCGGCTGGACTTCTGGTTTCATGGTCGCGGCGAGACATTGAGCGAGGTCAATTTTCTGGCGGAACATCAGCGCAGTCCCGGCCAGTTCACCCCGCCCAACACGATCGTGCTGCATGTCTATAATCGCTACTGCAACCCGGCGCGGCTGGCCGGTGAAGTGGACGCCTTCGAGGCCTTCGAGCATGTGAAGCGGTTTTATCCGGTGGATGACGACCGCGTGCTGGTGCGTGGCTTTTCCATGGGCGGTGC
>CAYQCZ010000709.1:0-1956 GCA_964415955.1 uncultured Verrucomicrobiota bacterium
GAATGGCTTGAAGACTCCCGGTTGTTCCGGGAGCCGACAGCACTCTCTCCTGGCGTGGATTGACGCGATGAGACCGGGAGCTGGCAGAGCAAAACCGTGAGCAAATCGGGAAATGCCTTGCTGGGCGCTTGGGGCGGCCGATAATCGGCCAGCAATGAACCAGATTCAATGGCCCTCCTCTTTCAATCACGAAGCGTCCCGGATGCACGATTCCACTGCGGGATCCTGTTTTCCAGGGAGCGAACAGGAGGGGACACCGGATGGCACCGCGAATTCAAGGCGCATCATTGTCCGGGTCAATTGGACGATCGAAAACTCCATCTGACTGCGTTCTCCCATGCAGGACTCCTCCAAGAAAGTTGTCCTCGCCTTTTTGCGCGGACAGGCCTTTTCTTCCGTGCTTGATGCGCCATCGGGCGGCGGCTGGCTGCGAGGGGCGCTGGGCCAGGACGCGGTGGTGGATGGCGTGGATCTCTACGTGGATTCGGTGCCGGGTTACCGGCGATTCTGGAAACACGACCTGGACCAGGGGCTTCCGGCGGATTGCGGTGGCTACGACCTGATCTGCTGCTGCGAAGGGCTCGAGCATGTGGGCAATCCGCTGCTCCTGCTGCGGGACTGCCATCGGGCCCTGCGGCCGGGAGGGCGATTGATCGTAACGACGCCGAATGTCTGGTAGCCGCAGGCGCGGCTGCAGTATCTGTTTCGTGGATTTTTCCCCTCATTCCCGCCGCTCGAGGGCAAGGTTTGCCCCGGGACTCACATGCACATCATGCCGTGGTCCTATCCTCAGCTCTACGTCTATTTCCGTTACGCGGGGTTCGAGGCGCCCGAGATCCTGCCGGAGCCGATGTCGCGAGCGAAACATTTGCACGAGCATCTGATCGCCATCCCCGCTCGCGCCTATTGCCGACGGCGCGGACGCAAGGCGACGACCGATGAAGCCCGGCGCTTCTGGGAAACTGCCGCCACGGATGCCGCACTCCTGGGTCGGCACCTCATTGTCACTGCCACCAAGGCGCCGGCAGCATAACGGGAGGGAACACCCATCGGCGCGAACCCAGCCATCACGCGACCTCGTTATCGGGTCCGCTTTCGGAATGGCGTTTGGCATCGGCTCAAGCGGCTCGCGGGCCTTGACATTTAGTTGGGGGCGGGTTCGGCAGTGCAGGGGGCGGTTTCGGCAGGCGACGTTCCTGCCAGTTGATCTCCCTCCGTGCTTTCTTGCCGATGTGGCTAAAACGAAGCGCCTCGTCTCCGGCGGCGGGATTGAGCGTCAGGCTCCACCGGTCACACGTGTTGAAGCGAGTGAATATTTGATCGTCACTGAACCGCCATCATTCGTGAATCTCGATTGAACTCGGAGCCGGGAAACGGTTCCCACTCAGAGGAATTGTGGCGTCAAGAGCCGGGGAAGAAGAAGGACCAACTCCGGAAAAACAATCAGCAGTATCAACAAGAGAAGCATCGGAATGAGGATCAGGCTCACATCCTTCAAGGCATCGATCACTTTGATCTCCCCGAGGGAACAGGAAATCAAGAGGCACAGCCCATAAGGAGGCGTGACCAACCCGAAGGCCAGCGAAACCACCCCGATGATGGCAAAGTGAATGGGGTGCATGCCGGCGCCTTCGGCGACGGGCAACAGGATTGTGCCCAGGATGATGATTGCGGGAATCGCGTCGATGAACATGCCGATGAACAGGAAGGCGGCCGCGATCAGGAAGCCTGTGGTCACGACGCCGGTTCCCAATCCAGCCATCAGATCCACGAAAACCTGGGGCACACGGTAATAGGCCAGCAACCAGCCAAACGCGGATGCGGTTCCAATGCAGAACAGCGAGATCGCCGAAAACCGTCCCGAATCGTAGATCACCGTCATGAATTGCCGGAAGCCGATGGAGCGGTAGATCACGCCTCCCAGAATGGCCGAATACACCACGGCGATGACAGACG
>CAYQCZ010000710.1:0-1946 GCA_964415955.1 uncultured Verrucomicrobiota bacterium
GCCGGCCCCAAGTGAGATGCCGCCTGCAATCAGGATGATCACATTCCATTCCAGCGCGTTCAGGTCGTTGCGGTTGATCAATCCGGTGGCGGTGAACATCACCGCAGGCAGCAAGGCGATGACGGATGCCGGAAGTCCATGCCATCGGTCGGACAGCCAGAGCAGGACTGTCAATGAAAACACGGAAACCACGAACCATCCCCTGCGGGTCATGACGGGTGAAGGGAACTCGAGGCGCAGTTGTTCCGTCCGCGGACGATACATGCGCCAGAGCAACCACCAGGCCGCGCCCAGCACCACTGCCATGATGGGCATGGCCACCAGCATCCAGTTCAGAAAGCTGATGCTGTGACCGGCCTTTTGCAGATAACCGGACGCCACGGCGTTTGGGGGGGAGCCGATGGGTGTTCCCATGCCGCCGATGTTGGCTGCAAAAGGAACCGCCAGCAGCAACCCCTTGCGAAAGGGTTCATCCTTCGCGGTCTGTGCAAGCATCGGGGCCACCAGGGCGATCATCATGGCGGTGGTGGCGGTGTTGCTCATCCACATGGAGAACACCGCCGTCACGAGCATCAACCCCAGCAGCACCATGTGTGGTTGCTGTCCGAACGGGCGCAGCAGCAGGGCAGACATGGCACGGTCCACACCTTCATTCACCGCCGCCCGGCCCAGCAGGAACCCGCCGAAGAACAGCAGCAACACCGGGTCCGCAGCGGCGGCGATCAGCTTCTGGAAAGTCGGCGACCCGCCTTGCTCGAAACCAAACCCCTGCCATTGGCCGGGATTGGCCAGAAGTATGATCTGGAGGCCGATGGCCAGCAGGGACGTGGCGAACAACGGCAGCGCCTCGGTGATCCAAAGCAGCGCGGCGAGCACAAACACGCCTCCCATGAAGGCCGCCTCGCGGGTCACATCCGGCTGGCCTCGCAGCCACCATGCCGACGTCAGGGCGCAGGTCGCTGCCAGGGTGAACCATCCGAGCCTGTGCACAAGGGGTTTCTCTCCGGGGGGCATGGTGTTCATCGCGCCGTTCATGTTGTCCGCAAGGCTTGGAAGACGTGCTGCACGTTTCTGCCGCCAGTGTGTGTGCCGCACGGATGGGATCATGCCAAGCTGGAACTATGGATTCGAGACTGGTTCCTCCCCGGGGACCTTTGTTTTCAGAGGGGAGCGTCACGGCCCTGGGGTTGCCCGGAAAATCCTTTGATTTCGACCGCCTTCCCCGCCAACATCCGCGCTCTTTGGCCGGGACCGGATCGGTCCCCGTCCGCTGATTGACCGCATGAAACGCACGCATCATTGCAACGAATTGAGGCCCGAACACATCGGGCAGACCGTGACATTGACCGGATGGGTCCACTCCAAGCGCGATCTGGGCGGCGTCAATTTCATCGACATCCGCGACCGCGAAGGCCGCACACAGACGGTGTTCGATCCCCAGGATGTGGCGGCGGACATCTGCGAGCGCGCCTCCAAGCTGCACAGCGAATCAGTGATCGAGGTCACCGGCAGGGTCCGCCAGCGCCCCGCAGGCACGAACAATGACAAGATTCCCACCGGCCAGATCGAGGTGCTGGTGGGCGGTTTGAAGGTCCTGAACCACGCCGAGGTGCTGCCGTTCGTGATCGATGACCCCGAGGTGGCCGCCAAGGTGCACGAGGAAACGCGCCTGAGGTTCCGTTATCTGGATTTGCGTCGCCCGGAGATGATGCACAACCTGCGTCTGCGATCAAAGGTGGCCAATGTCACCCGGCAATACATGGAGGAAAACGGCTTTCTGGAGGTGGAAACACCGTTGCTGTTCAAGTCCACACCCGAAGGCGCACGCGAGTTTCTCGTTCCCAACCACCGCGACCCCGGCACGTTTTACGCGCTGCCGCAGTCGCCGCAGCAGTTCAAGCAGATCCTCATGGTGGCGGGTGTGGAACGCTACTATCAGATCGCCC
>CAYQCZ010000711.1:0-1940 GCA_964415955.1 uncultured Verrucomicrobiota bacterium
CCTTCGAGGAAAAGATGCCGCGCCTCGTCGCCGAACTGCACGCCCAGTTCGCCGAATCCGCGAAACTGGAATCTGCCATCAAGAAGAACCTGAAAGGTCTCGGCTATGGAATGTGACGGCGGAAAAAAAGAAACCCCGGCTCCTATCAGTCCCGGAGGACTGAGGAAGGACTTCCGAGGTCAACGGACGGAAGCTAGATCACCCCACCATCTGGTGCAAGCATGAACGGCCCGTTTTTCAAGCAGGTCGAGGCCATCCTTGCCACCGAGCGCATCGACGCTTACCGGCAGGATGGGGTGCCGCCGGTCACCACACTTGCCCGCTACCTTTGGAACATGGCCCTGTGCGAGAGCCTCTACCCGCCCCTCCAAATGGCGGAAATCGCCCTGCGCAACTCCTTGCACCGCAGTCTCACAGCCCGCTGCCATCGCCCGGACTGGTATGACGTGATCGCCGGACTGCCCCAATGGCAGCAAGACCAGTTGGCCGTTGCCCGTGCCCAGCTCCTCAAAGACAACAAGCCGGTAACCCCCGGCTGCATGGTCGCCGAACTCCACTTTGGTTTCTGGACCGGCTTCTTCAACAAGAGCCAGGCGCGCACCGGCCTCGGCCATGCTTTGGCTGCCGGCGCGTTTCCCCACGCCCCGCGCACCGAGCGCGACCTGCGCAAGCTCGACGCCCGCTGGAAGCGCATCCGCGACCTGCGCAACCGCGTTTTTCACCACGAACGCATCATCCACTGGACCGACCTCGATGCCCAGCACACCGCCATCCTGGAAGTCATCGGCTGGGCCAGCCCGGAACTGCGGCAAATGGCCGTGGCTCTGGACCGCTTCACCACCATCCGCCACCAAGGGCTGGCCCCGTGGCTCGATAAAATCCAACACCACTGGCCAACACCATGAAGCGCTCAACACCGAGTCACGTCACGCGCACGCGCCTCGTCGCCGAACTGCACGCCCAGTTCGCCCGACTCCTCTCCCATTGGGAGAGGCCGGGTGAGGGTGCTTGCATATCCGCGAAACTGGAGCAGGCCATCAAAGCAAACCTGAGGGGGCTGGGCTATGGCGGGTGATTTCAGCACCAACGGTGCGGCACATACCAGCCCAGGGCAACGCCCTGGGAATGCGTCATCATTTCATCAAGCCCTGAAGGGGCGGCACAACCGTTGTCTCGCCCCTTCAGGGCTTGGAATGTTTTTGACCATCGAACCCAGGGCGTTGCCCTGGGCTGGTATATCTCGCCCCTTTGGGGCTGCGGAAGGAGGCCGCGAATGAGCGAATGGCGTGACACGACACTCGGAGAGTTTGTTGCCCTTCAACGGGGCCACGACCTCACGGAACCGCAGCGTCGTGTCGGTCGCGTTCCAGTCATGGGCTCCGCCGGACAGAACGGTTTTCACGACACTGCACTCGCCAAAGGACCGGGCATCGTGATTGGCCGAAGCGGCGCATCGTTTGGTCAGGTGCATTTCTCGAAAGAGGATTTCTGGCCGCACAACACTGGCCTCTACGTCACTGACTTCAAAGGCAACGACCCGCTCTTCGCATTCTATTTCCTCAAGGCACTCGACTTCGACCGGTTCAATTCAGGCAGCGCGCAGCCTTCTCTGAATCGCAACTTCATCTATCCAATTCCGATTCGCGTGCCGAAGCCAGCCGAGCAAAAAGCCATCGCGGCGGTGCTGGGTGCGCTGGACGACAAGATCGAGTTGAACCGGCGGATGAACGCGACGCTGGAGGCGATGGCGCGGGCGCTGTTCCAGAGCTGGTTTATTGATTTCGATCCGGTTCGGGCGAACCTGGATCGAAACCAACCCTCACCCGGCCTTCGGCCACCCTCTCCCACTGGGAGAGGGGCTGGGGGTGAGGGAACCGCAGGTTTGCTCGACGGCCGCCCCCCCGCCGCCCTCGACCCCGCCACCGCCGCCCTCTTCCCCG
>CAYQCZ010000712.1:0-1931 GCA_964415955.1 uncultured Verrucomicrobiota bacterium
TCATGCGGGGCACGAAATAATACATGACCTTGTCATCCGCCACGCCGGTGCCGATCGAGTTGGCGAGGCTCACATTGCCCGCGCGGTAGGCGTCCACGATGCCCGGCACGCCCAGCGCCGAGTCCTTGCGGAACACGGTGGGATCAAGGAAATCATCGTCAATGCGGCGGTAGATGACATCCACCGGCTGCAGCCCCTTGGTCGTGCGCATGTAAACATGCCGGTTGCGCACCACCAGGTCGCGGCCCTCCACGATGTCCACGCCCATCTGGCGCGCCAGGAATGAATGCTCGAAGTAGGCGCTGTTGTAGATGCCCGGCGTCAGCACGGCCACCGAGGGGTTGGGCTTGCCATGCGGTGCGATGAACTGGAGCAGCTTGAGCAGTTCCTCCGGATAGTGTTCCACCGGGCGCACCCCGTAGGTGTCGAACAGCCTGGGGAACACGCGCTTCAAGGTCTGCCGGTTTTCCAGCACGTAGGAGACGCCGCTGGGGCAGCGCGCATTGTCCTCCAGCACCATGTAGGTGCCATCGCCATCCCGCACGAGGTCCGTGCCGCAAATGTGGATGTAGATGTTGCGGGGCACGTTGAAGCCCATGAACTCCGGCCTGAAATGCCTGGCTTCATCCACGAAATGGCGCGGGATCACGCCATCCTTGAGGATGCGCTGGTTGTGGTAAATGTCGTGCAGGAAAAAATTCAGCGCCGTGATGCGCTGCACCAGGCCGGACTCGATGCGCGCCCATTCGTCGGCGGGAATGATCCGCGGCACCAGGTCGAAGGGAAAAATGCGTTCCGTGCCCTGGTTGTCGCTGTAAACCGTGAAGGTGATTCCCTGGTTCAGGAACGACGTGTCGGCCATCTGCCGGCGGTGCTCCAGTTCGGAGCGCGAGAACTCCCGCAGCCGGTCGTGCAGCATCTGGTAGTGCGGGCGCACCATTTTCTTCGATGCGAACATCTCATCGAAAAATCCATCGAGTTGGTATTTGTTGAGCGACATTTCTGGGAACCACTGGGATGGAGAGGCCCGCCCCAGCAGCGGAAACAGTGTATCAGGTGCTGATGCCTTCCCAAAGGAAATAACCGGAACCGGCGGGCGTTTTGACAACAATTTTCCTTCAAGCCATGGTTGAAGAGCAATTGACAATGAAGCTGTCCATCATCGTCCCGGCCTACAACGAGGAGAAACTCCTCGCCGGGTCCTTGCAGGCCATCAAGACCGCTGCCGGTGCAGTGCTGGCGTGCGGATGGCAGACCGAGATCGTCGTCTGCGACAACAACTCCACCGACCGGACCCCTGACATCGCCCGTGATGAGGGGGCGGTGGTGGTCTTCGAACCGGTCAACCAGATCTCGCGCGCACGAAACTCCGGCGCGGCTGCCGCCACGGGGGACTGGTTCCTCTTCGTTGATGCCGACTCACAGCCATCGCAGGAATTGCTCGCGGATTTGATGGATGCCATTGAAAGCGGGCGTGCCATCGGCGGTGGAAGTCTCATTCACATGGATTTGCCGTCTGGGCAGACGTTGGCGAGGCTTGCGGTGAAGTTATGGAACCGTATCAGCCGCTGGCAGCGTTGGGCGGCGGG
Organism: uncultured Verrucomicrobiota bacterium; assembly: GCA_964415955.1. Lineage (GTDB taxonomy): Bacteria > Verrucomicrobiota > Verrucomicrobiia > Limisphaerales > CAYQCZ01 > CAYQCZ01. The sequence continues at coordinate 1,590 of CAYQCZ010000712.1, forward strand.
GTCGTTTGTCTTTTGCCGGGCGGACATCTTTCGCGAACTGGGCGGGTTCAGCACGGAACTGTTTGCATCCGAGGAGATCGCCTTTTCAAGGCGGCTCAAGCGCAGGGCCAGCCGTCTGGGCATGGAGGTATGTATTCTTCATCGGCACCCGCTCGTGACCTCCAACAGGAAGCTCCACCTCTACGGCACCTGGGAACATGCGCGCTTCATCTTGAAAAATGCCCTGGCTTTGGGCCGTCCGCTTCGCGTGCGCGAGGCGTGCCCCATCTGGTATGACGGGCGGCGTTAGAGCCTGTCTGAAAATGGCAAGGAGCGCTGCGGCTGGGGATTTTGGCTGTGGCC